>JAIOTR010000024.1 GCA_021106665.1 Bacteroidales bacterium | reverse complement strand
TTACAAATAACGTTTGGGCTATCCCCGGATATTCTATTACAGATATGGGTGCCATCAATAATGATAATAGCATGGCATATGCTATTAATGACAAAGGCCAGGTAGTGGGAAGCTCAGGTGTTGGTACAGACGGGCATGCATTTATCTGGGAAGATGGCACATTAACGGATATTGGTGCAGTTGGAGGGGGATTGGGAGCGGCTGATATAAATGATGCCGGTATTGTAGTTGGGCATTCAGATTCGAAAGGATTAATCAACGGGGCATTTGTTTGGGAAGATAATCAAGTAAATGCCTTGGGAACCTTACCAAGTGGCCAGTGGAGCTATGCTTTTGGAATTAATGAAACAGGTACAATCGTGGGAAAGTCCAATTTGATATCCGGCAGTACCTCTTACTACCATGCTGTGCAATGGGAAAACGGCTATATGATCGACCTTGGTACTATCGAGAACCAAACCGATTACATACACTCTAGCCAAGCCAATGCAATTAATGACAATGGTGTTGTTGCCGGCTTTTCCTTTGGGACCCCGGACGGTTCCGACTGGGGTGTCTATGCCGTTGTATGGGAAGACGGCAGTATTAAAAATTTAAGTACCCTGGGAAATGGAAGTCAAGCCAACGATATAAATAATGCCGGACAGATTGTCGGCAGCATAAGTTACCTCGTTGATGGAGGAGGAGGGACAAGTTATAATCATGCCGGCCTGTGGGAGAATGGATCGATAATTGATCTGGGAACGTTACAAGACGGCATCAGAAGCAATGCTTTTGGGATCAATGAAAAAGGTCAAATCGTTGGAAAATCGACCATGACGTCTTCCCTTTCTGACCAAAGCTACCATGCCATCCTTTGGATTGATGGAGAAACATTTAATTTGAATGATTTGGTTGATTCCTCGTTGGGATGGGAATTATCCGAAGCAGTAGATATTAATGAAAAAAGTCAAATCAGTGGGATTGGATTTATCGATGGTGCTAAACATGCTTACTTATTAGATCCTGAGGCCTGGTCTGATCTTACCATCAGGGCTGTTATTTATACTGAGGAAAAGGGTGCCACTGACGCTGTCTGGAAAAAAGGAGGAGAAGATACTACTTCCAGCGGCGATCGTGTCGTCTGGGGTTATTTCTATGCAGATCCCAATGATATGAGTTGGGGCAGTTCAAACAACCCTGAAGTCTTTGTAAAGCTCTGGTACGATGCCGGGGGCAGAATAGATGCCAATTTTTTTCATGTATCAGTTCCTGATATTGATGTATCTTCAACATCCAGTGATGTCACTTTCCAAGGTACGGCAAATGTAAACAAACGATTTATTCGATTATTTTACAATGATATTAACGGTAATGGAACTGAAGAAAATACGGAAGATGGTATTGCAGCACCCGGATATTCTCCTGAGAATACACCTCCGGGTTATACCATCATGAATGATCTTAAAATTGGCGCAACGATTAATACAGTTGAAACAGCAGGCTCAATAAATGCACTCTGGGTTTTTGGCGGCCAGGATACCACAACAAGGGGGGACCAGGTGGTGTGGGGATATTTTTATGCAGATCCCAAAGATGTCTCATGGGGCAGTAAAAACAACCCTGAGCTTTTTGTAAAAATCTGGTTTGATGCCAGTGGAAGAATCGATGTTAATTTTTTTCATGTCTCTGTTCCGGATATTGAAGTATATTCGGACTATGTCTCAGATGGCACGTATGATAAAAAGGGTACGACCATCATGGATGACAGGTATATACGGCATGAGTACACAAAGCAATAACACGGCTTTTCCGGGTGACCCTGTGACAGGAAAAGAGCCTGACTAATTTAAAGGAAGAGATAAATAATTTGGTGGTATTAAAGGGGTTATACCGGCAATTCAAAATTAATAAAAGGGGCATTACATGACAAATCTTCGAAAAATACTATTGGTGTGTCTAAGCCTGTTTCTCATAATAGGTTATTTCAAGGTTGAAGAAAGTAGAGGGGGTGATTCTGTGAAAACTATTAAAGATATATCGCCTGAACAATGGGAAAAGCTGGCGAAACAAAAGATTTATTTTGGCCATCAATCTGTTGGCTATAATATAATGGATGGAATCCGGGCTGTTATGGATGAACATCCTGAAATCCAACTAAATATAATTGAAACAAGAGACCTGGCGACCATTGATGTTGGTGTCTTCTCCCACTCAAAAGTCGGGAAAAATAGAGACCCCGTCTCAAAAACAGATGATTTTGTAAAAATAATTAAATCAGGAGTTGGAGACAAAGCAGATATTGCTTTCCACAAATATTGTTACATAGACGCCAACGCAAATACCGATGTTGAAAAGGTGTTTTTAAATTACAAAGAACAGATCAACAATTTGAAATCAAAATATCCGAGAACCCGTTTTATTCACATCACAATGCCCCTGACCACTGTTCAAACAGGCCTTAAGACTTGGATTAAAAAAATTCTTGGTAAACCAATTAGTGGTATTGATGCAAATATCAAACGAAACATGTTCAATCAACTGCTTCTCAACACCTATCAACTCATAGACCCTGTATTTGAATTTGCAACAGCAGAAGCTACCCAGCCTGATGGAACTATGACTACATTTGAAAAGGATGGGAAAGAATACCTCACCCTTTATAAAGGATACAGCAATGATGGCGGGCATTTGAACAAACAGGGACAAAAGGCAATAGCAGAGCGATTGCTGATTTTCCTAGTGAAAATTAAACCTTAAGGATTGATTTGGAGAGCCTACAGATACAACACGAGTGAGTAAACGGCATTTTATCGGAGTGGAGAAAATCGGTGACGGTCTCGTGATGTTTATGACGATCTGTTGAATTGTTGATACACCATTATAAGGATATTCTTGAAATTTATTTCCATCCCAATCGCCACCCTCTGTTTTGTTTTCTTGTTCATAGGAGGGCCGGATTACTACTCCTCCCGTATTTTTACTCAAGCCTGGGGATTAGGGCATATCATTGCATTTTCGTTTTGGACTTATCTATTGTTAAAATTTTGCAAAACAATATCCGGCAAACCTTTTATAAAACAATGCTGGCAGGTTCTTCTTATTGCTTTATTTTTTGGTATTCTTACAGAAATTGTTCAGATAATATTTAATCGCACCCCTCTTATCGGAGATGTCATAAATGATTTAAAAGGTACCCTAATTACACTTGCATTTATCGCCTCGGCACGAAAAACTATTTCTCAGAATATATTGCGTATATCACAGGTTCTGATAATAATAATGATCCTTTTTGATATATATCCGCTATCTGTAACTGTAACAGACGAGGCTATTGCAAAAATACAATTTCCTGTTATAGCAGGTTTTGAAACTCCTTTTGAAACATCAAGGCTAAGCAGTCCAGACTATATCAGAGATAGCTCTATCTCAAGAAAAGGTAAGTATTCTTTAAAAGTACCGCTTGCCAATAAAAAACATTCAGGTGTTGGTTTTAAACATTTCCCCGGTAATTGGGAAGGATATGATTTTTTTAAAGTCAGTATTTATAATCAGTCATCAAATAAAATTATGATCCACTTAAAAATTTATGATTTCATTCATGTTAACACTGGACGAAAATATAATGACAGATTCAATAAAAGCATAAACCTTAAGCAGGGCTGGAACGATATTCAAATCCCTTTAGTAGAAATCGCCACCGCACCTGCAAATCGGAAAATGGATTTAAGTAATATTTATGAGTTTGGATTACACGCGTCTCATTTGCAGCAGCAGAATGCAATTTATGTGGATGATGTTCGGCTGATGAATTAAGTTGTTATTGTTTGCAACAGGGGAAAATTTTAATGCGATTCATAAAAAGATATTTATTTAAAAAAAGCAGGCTGCTAAGAGCTTTAGTATGGATAGCTGATAATTTTTATCATGAATATCAGGATGAAAGTTTTGGTGAACTTGGTGAAAAATGTTTTATTCATCCCACATGTTCTATCAGCCATGGTAACAAACTATTTGTTAAAAATAACGTGCAGTTAAACAGTCATATTCATTTTTTTTGTCAGGGGGGATTATTTCTTGGCAATAATGTTACTATTGCTGCACATACCTTAATTATAACTTCAAACCACGATTACCGCCGAAACAAAGCTGTCCCTTTTGGGCAGGATATTGAAATAAGGCCTGTTTATATTCATGATAATGTCTGGATAGGGGCTAATTGCACGATAATGCCCGGAATAGAGATCGGGGAAGGTGCTATTGTAGGAGCAGGGGCGGTTGTAGCAAAGGATGTTGAACCATGTGCGATAGTTGCTGGTAATCCTGCAAGGGTGGTTGGTCATAGAGATAAAGAAGCTTATGGAAAATGCAAAGCTGAAAAAAAAATTATAAAACGTAATTTTACAGATCAAATGATAATTCAAAATGATATACAGGAAAAAGCAGTTTTATTTAATTTTTTAAAAGAAAAATTTGATTTAAAGAAAATGAAAATTGAAAAATAAGTTTTAAAGGGAACAATTATGTATAAAATTTTAAAACTGTTTAAACAGGATTTATCATCACAAATCGGCAGATTTTTCTATATTTATTTTTTTATACAATATTTACCAGGATCAGTTGGAATCGCATTAAGATCAGGTCTATTCCGCAGGTATTTGAAATCATGTGGGGAAAATTTAAATATCCAGGAAGGGGTACGTGTGCGTAATATCAACAATTTGTCAATCGGGAATAATGTAGCATTGGGCCCCAGCAATTTTATTCAGGCTGCTGGTGGAGTTATAATCGGGGATGATGTTCTTTTCGGTCCGGATGTTAAAATCTGGTCTGCCAATCATAGATTTAATGATATTAATAAGCCGATCAGAGAACAGGGCTATATTGATAAAAAGGTAGTTATTGGCAATAATATCTGGATCGGTGCAAATGCTTTTATTATGCCAGGTGCAAACATTGGAGATGGATGTATTATTTCTGCTGGTTCAGTTGTTGCTGGCAGAAAAATACTCCCCTTTACTATTTTAGCTGGTAATCCTGCCAGGAAAATAGGAACCCGTAAAAATAAAAAAAATGATATCGAAAAAAATTAAAATGAATCTGATGTTTCTGCGAAACAGCTACTTTAAATGAAACCTTCAAACAAAATAAAAATTGCCTGTATTATTGATCAATTAGGAACCGGCGGTACAGAAAGGCAATTAAAAATACTTATTGATAATCTGGATTCATCTAAATTTGATATATCACTGTTTTTACTTCGAGGAGATAAAGAACATTATCTTAAACCAAAGAATATAAGCATCAGTATTCTTAATATTAACAAACTTGCAAGCCTTGATTGCTTTTTTAAATTGCTGAAGCTGAGCTATACACTTAAAAAAGGGAAATACCAGGTTATACAAACTTTTTTCCAGGATTCGACAATTATTGGTGTTTTATCTGGGAAACTATCCGGTATTAATAAGGTAATTATATCTATTCGGGATATGCTGTTTTGGGCAAAGCCAGCTGAACTTAAGATAATGCAGTTAATGATGAAATTATCTGACAAAATAGTTGTCAATTCAAAAGCAGTAAAACAAAAAATTATACCTTTATGCAAAAATACCTCGGTTCAAATAATATATAATGGAATAGTTACAGGCAAAGCATTTGAAAAAAATAACAGGGCTAAAGAAGCCATAAAAAAAGAATTTAATCTTGATAATAAACCAATCGTTACATTGGTATCAAATTATAATCGCCAGGTAAAACGTGTTGATCTGCTTATTGAAGCTGTACCGCATATTATAAAAGTGGTGCCGGCTAATTTTATAATTGTTGGTGATGGCTGGATGAGGGAATCATTAGAAAAGCGTGTCAAAGAGCTTAATATAGAAAAATACATAAAGTTTACCGGATTAAGAAATGATGTTGAAAATATACTAAAAGGCTCAGACATAGCATTAAACACATCAGATTCAGAAGGTTTCTCAAATTCAGTAATGGAGGCAATGCGAGCAGGTCTT
>JAIOTR010000521.1 GCA_021106665.1 Bacteroidales bacterium | reverse complement strand
GGCCAATCTTAAGCCTTTTATTTTGGTTTCGGATCTGAGGAATGGTAATTCAAATCGGGCAGGGCTATGCTCCAGACCGTAGATCTCACCATGTTGATAATTTGAAAAATGCCTGGTAGACAAGGGAGAAGATACTTCTGTTGCTACAACATGACCTTTAATTTGTGGAAATAATTTGTAAAGCCGCTGAAGCATCACGTCTTCAAACTCCTTTTTTAGGCTCATATATTCTTCACCACGTTTTTTCCATGGAAGTGCTTCATATTTTGAAAACCATTCATAGCGACCTATTGAGAGTGCCTGTATGGTAGCTTTGCCTGGAAATTTTTCCTGCCATTCAGAATCTTTTGCAGAGGGAAAGGATATGTAGGCAAACTTCTTTGGAGCGTCTTGAAGTGTGATCTTTTCAAAGATGTCATCATAGTTATCATCGTGGTAGCACCATATGTTGTATCTCGGTAATTCCAATTCAGCATCAGATTTATCTAAACCAACATATAAGCACATGTGCCCGGTGGATGGTTTAACGTTTTGAAAATTTATTTTGCATCTTTGTTTTACTTCAAATGATAGCAGATGATTAAAAGTATTATAAATACCTGCATTGCTTATCACGCTGGAACATGCAATAAACCGATCACCGATTTTAATTCCTTTTACCCGGTTATTCTCTGTGACAATTTCCTTTACATCTGAATTGGTATATACCCTGCCTCCAAGGGCATTTAATGTCTTCAGCGTTTTATTACATATTTGTTCCGGTCCTCCGTTTGGGAAGTAACCGCCTTCCATAAAATGACCCACAACCATGGCATGTGCAGCAAAGCTGCTGTATTTTGGGCTTAGGCCATAATTGCCGCATTGACCGCAAAGTACAGCTATAAGCCGTTTGTTACTGGTAAGTTCACTTAAAACTTCCAGCGTGGTTTTTCGGGAGTAGCGCCTATACATTTTTCGGATGAGCCAGCCAAGGGACTTGCTAAGCATTGGCTTGAATGTTTTCTCAAGGAAGAATGCACTTCCCACTTTGTTGGCTTTATCTATAAGTTTCAAATAAGTGTTAATGACCTGGGTGTCGTTGGGAAAGTATCCTATGAGCTGTTTTCTAAGATTCTCTTTGCCGGCTTTAAATTCATAAGATTTTCCGGCTATCTGAACGACATCATATACCCTACCCATAGGTTCCCAATCAAGTTTGTGATCGGTACAAAAATCGAATAAGCCCCGAAGTGATCCGTTTTTTTTACCGAGGTTGCCTACGTAGTGTACTCCCACATCCCATTGAAAACCATCCGCTCTTTTAAAACTGTGTGTAAAACCACCGGGAATGTAGTGGCGTTCAAAAACAACAACTTTTTTTCCGGCCTTAGCCAGCCATGTTGCGGCAGTTAATCCACCCATACCCGAACCTATTACAATGTGATCAATCCCGGAGAAATCGAGATTGGGGGAGAAAGGTTGATAAAGTTTTTCACTCATACTGCCTGTAAACGATCTTATTGGTTTATTTTGCCGATGATCATCTGTTTTATGTTTTAAGACCGGAATTTGCGAAATTAATTGAAAATATTTATCAGTGAAGAATTAAACCAAAAATCAGAGAATCCTTTGTGGCTAACTTGGTGCCTTAGCGCCTTTGTGGCTAACAGTTTTTCCTGTCACGAAGACCTGCCCGACTTGGTCAGGCGGGCACGAAGTCAAAAAGGATCACTAAGAAAATACAATATGTTTTGCAATTTGTCGTACACCCCAAAAATTTACTTGTGGATTTCGAGTAATGTATTAATTCTCTGCATTTGAATCAAATTTTGTACATTTGAAAGGATATTAAAAAACATAATAATTGTACTGATATGAAGCGGTTTAATATTCATTATTTACTTTTTGGAATACTATTATCATTAATAATTTCTTTTGGTTGTAAAGAAGATGATAATACAGAAGAAACACCTGAAGAGACAACCGGAACATTTACAGATGCCCGGGATGGGACAACATATAAATGGGTAAAAATCTGTGATCAGACATGGATGGCAGAGAATCTTGCTTATGAACCATCAAGTGGAAATTACTGGGCTTACAATGACAATGAAATCTTTGTTGATGCATATGGCTATTTATACGATTGGGAAACAGCTAAAAGTATTGCCCCTGAAGGCTGGCATTTACCCTCGAAAGCCGAATGGCAGGAACTGATCAATTGTCTTGGTGGTGAAAATATTGCAGGAGGGAAAATGAAAGAATCCGGCAATACACACTGGATAGCGCCCAATACAGGAGCAACCAACTCAAGCGGATTTACTGCGCTGCCCGGCGGGTTAAGGGATAGCAATGGTAATTACGGAGGTATGAATGGACTAACAGTATTTTGGTTCTCAACAGCGTACAATAACAACACCGCATATATTGTGGAATTAGACTTTGATGCTGAACTTGCAAACGTTTATAATGGTGCCAAGGATTATGGTTTTAGTGTGAGGTGTATTAAGGATTAGCTGACTCTTAATTAACTGATGGTAAAGGAAATATAATAGTCCAAGTCCTGCTTTCACACAGACCTGGCTTGAAGACTTGAACCATTTGGGAGGTTTAAAATTTTTTTAATTGAATAATGACTAAAAAATCACTTATTAATTTAACAGCAATTCAATATCATCAAAACTCAAAAGTGAGAAAACATGAATTTTAGTTACGAAGTTAAATTATATTATTTGTGCATTTCAAAATTCAAAAATGAAGAATAGTAAATATCAAAATATCTTCAATTATTACAGAGGTCAGAATTTATATAAGAATTCAGATGAAACAGAAACAGATTATCAAATTGAAGATAATACGACCAAAGCATTAATCAATACACTCGAAAAATCAACAAATGAAGTTGTTAAAAAATTTTTACATGAATTTGGTATTTCAACAGATAAACAAGCAATATACGAACTTCAACCCACTTTGTCTTATAGCCGTCCAGATGCTGTTATTTCGATTGGAAATCAAAATATCTATATTGAAAGTAAGGTCGCTGCCAATTTAGATATTGAACAAATAAAAAATCATATTAAAGGTTTTGAAAGCCGAGATGATATTATTCTTGTTATTACACTTAAAAATGAAGATGAAAATTGTTTATTGCAATTTAACAATGTGAAATTTCTTACTTGGAACGAAATATGGAAATGTTTTAGTAACATAAGGCCTAATGATAGAGTAAGTGAATTTTTAATTAACGAATTTTTAAACTATTTGGAAGATAACAATATGACAGAATTTAATATTTGGAAGCAAAAAGATTTTAATGCTTTCCTTTTTATCGAAGAAGATAAAGACAAAGAACGAAGAAGAAATGTTAAAGGAAAATTTTCTTCGTTTATGGAAAAAATTCATGGTCAGATTTTAAAAGATGGATTTTATCCAAATACAAAAATTAATATGCAAACCAAGATAGAGGAAAATACTTTCTATATATGGGGAAATTTTGTTGAAAAGGGAATAAAAAACAGCATTAATATTGCTCATTTTTTATTAAGAATTAGCGCATTAGGTATAAGTTTAGGAATAAATATTGAAGGCGTAATACCTACAAGGAGGTTCGAAAAAAAATTAGATGGTGCAAGTTCGGAATTTACTGAAATTTGTAATCAACTTGATGGCTATTCCTTAATTTTATCAAAAAGGTGGCAGAAACAGGTGCAGATATATGATAATAAAGAATTAGCAGAAATTCATTTAGGCAAGAATTATAATGAAACAGATACTCAATATCTTATAAGTAAAATATCTCAGCATGACCTTTTTGAAATAAACATTGAGAAGCTAATTAACAGGGATGCAGAAATTTTAAAGTCTTCAGTTTTTGAAGAAGAATGTATAAATGAGTTAAAGACATTGCGAAAGATATACTATTTTTGTATTAGCTAACTCATTTGGTCTTCACAGCAGTCCAATTTTTTTGCAATTAAAATGTATTTTGGTCTGACCTAAATATATAGTTATTTGAATTGATTTGATTGAAAATAAGGAAGTTTACTGATGTGAACGATAAGAGAAACGCGAGGTAACAACAGCTATACCCAATAAGGTTTTCTACGAAAATTAAAAGCCTTTGCAAGTAATTTTAATTTGTAGTATATTTGTGTTTAGTAAGTTTTAATACTTTCTATAACGCTGAAGTTTCTTGTAATTCAACAACTATCTCATCCACCAAAACCGCGCTGTCGTAAGAGCTGTTGCCAACGTCGCCGATCAGTATCCTTAAAATGATATTCTTTTTAACGTAGTTGGTGATGGGAATAATCATTTCCTGCCAGCCGGGTCATGTAAACATCTCCCTGGTCGAAAACAGTGCCGGGGAAACCAATGATAAGTTGTATTG
>JAIOTR010000212.1 GCA_021106665.1 Bacteroidales bacterium | reverse complement strand
CTGTACGTCCACCTTCACGAATCGCAAAACGTAAATTTTTGTTCATTGCGATCTCAGCAATCAATTTCACTTCAACAGTCAGGTTGTCACCAGGCATTACCATCTCTACACCTTCTGGTAAAATTACTTCACCAGTAACATCTGTTGTTCTGAAATAGAACTGAGGACGATAGTTATTATGGAAAGGAGTATGTCTTCCACCTTCTTCTTTCTTCAGTACATAAACTTCAGCTTTAAATCGAGTATGTGGAGTAATTGATCCGGGTTTTGCAATTACCATACCACGACAGATCTCTTTTTTGTCAATACCTCTTAATAATAAACCTGCGTTATCTCCAGCTTCACCTCTGTCAAGAATTTTACGGAACATTTCAACTCCGGTACATACTGTTTTAAGTTTTTCAGCGCCCAATCCAATGATATCAAGTGGTTCGCCAACATTGACTACACCAGACTCAATTCTTCCGGTTGCAACAGTTCCACGACCAGTAATTGAAAATACATCTTCAACTGGCATCAGGAATGGCTTGTCAACATCACGTTTTGGTAAAGGAATCCAGGTATCACAGGCTTCCATCAGTTCTATAATACTTGGAACCCACTTTTCTTCTTTATTGAGTGCACCTAATGCAGAACCCTGGATAACAGGCGTATTATCGCCATCAAATTTATAGAAGCTTAATAATTCCCTGATTTCCATTTCAACCAGTTCTATCAGTTCTTCATCGTCAACCAGGTCTACTTTATTCATATAAACTACCAGTTTAGGTACACCAACCTGACGTGCAAGCAAGATGTGCTCACGGGTTTGTGGCATAGGACCGTCAGTAGCCGCTACAACTATTATTGCACCGTCCATTTGAGCAGCACCAGTTACCATGTTTTTAACGTAGTCAGCGTGACCAGGGCAATCAACGTGTGCATAGTGTCTGTTATCAGTTTCATACTCAACGTGAGCGGTATTAATAGTAATACCTCTTTCTTTTTCTTCTGGTGCATTATCAATCTCATCAAAAGATTTGAAAGTAGCCAAACCTTTGTCTTGCAGATTGAGAGTAATAGCAGCGGTTAAAGTGGTTTTACCATGGTCAACGTGGCCGATAGTACCAATATTAACGTGCGGTTTCGAACGATCAAATTTTTCTTTTGCCATGTTAATTATTATTTAAAAGTATTTACAAATTAAAATTTTATGCTGGTTATTTATTTCTGAGCCATTGACGAGAATTGAACTCGTGACCTCTTCCTTACCAAGGAAGCGCTCTACCCCTGAGCTACAATGGCATTGAGCGGGAGACCGGGCTCGAACCGGCCACCTACAGCTTGGAAGGCTGTCGCTCTACCATATGAGCTACTCCCGCAAAATTAGCGTGTGTGAGTTTAGGTGCAGGTATTATCACACTTACACTTTCACACACAGCCACAAACTCACACCCCTTTCTGTGGGGAGAGGAGGATTCGAACCTCCGAAGGCTTAGCCAACAGATTTACAGTCTGCCCCGTTTGACCGCTCTGGAATCTCCCCAAATTAAATTTTCAATACAAAAAAGAACGAGCCAATGGAGGGATTCGAACCCCCGACCGGCTGATTACAAATCAGCTGCTCTGGCCAACTGAGCTACATTGGCAATGTCGAAAATATATAAAAAAACAGTCCTCAAAAAAAGGACTGCAAAAGTATAAAACATATTCTTAATAATCAAAGAAAAAAATAAATTAATTTTTATCGGTTTCTGATCTTGCTTTTATGCCTTGTTAATTGGCGTCTCAGGGCTTCTACAGCTACATCGGTAGCCTCTTCAAAAGTCTTGGATTGCTTCTTGGCATATAGATCATTTCCGCGGATTATAAGTCGAATTTCCGCAATTTTATTTTCAGGAGAGTCGGTATTTTCTACTTTTAATGTTACATCACTTCCTATAACCCCATCGTACATACCTGATAATTTCCCTACCTTGTCGTTAATAAAATCAGTTAATTTTTGGTCGGCTTTGAAATGAACTGAGTTGATTTTTACTTTCATGTTTTATCTCCTTTCGTTTTATGCCCTTGGATGGGCTTGTTTATATATGGTTTTAAGCTTTTCCACTGTGTTGTGTGTGTAAATTTGAGTTGCAGCAAGGTTTGCATGACCAAGTATTTCCTTGATGGCGTTCAGATCAGCGCCATTGTTCAGCATATGGGTTGCAAAAGTGTGTCTTAACACGTGCGGGCTTTTTTTTCTTAATGTAGAAACCTTACCAAGATACGAATTTACGACCTGATACACAAGTTTTTCGTATATTTTTTTTCCTTTTTTAGTTACAAAAAAATAATCAGTGGAATCAGTTTGCTCTACTTCTCTTTCTCGTACTTGTTTGTAATCACTAATAGAGCTTGACAGTGCATTTGAAAACGGGATAATCCTTTCTTTATTTCTTTTTCCCAGCACTTTTAACCTTTGATTATTTAAATCTATGTCTTTATGTTTTAATTCTATTAATTCAGATAAACGCATACCAGTGAAATAAAACAATTCAATTATCAGTCTGTCCCTGATCCCTTCGAATTCTGTTCCAAATGACACATCATCGAATAAAAAATCCATCTTCTCTTTAGCAATAAATTCGGGTATCTTTTTGTTCATTTTTGGTGAAATTATTTTTACCATCGGATTTTCATGAACAATATCTTCCTTTTGCAAGAATTTATAGTATGACTTTAAAGTGGAAATTTTTCTATTAATCGTTCTCGATGAAATAGATTTACTTGCCAAACTAACAATCCAGGATCGAATCATTTGATGAGTGACCGATTGAATATTTTGAATAGAGTATTCTTGGATAATAAATTCTTTGAACTGAGAGAGGTCATTTTGGTAAGCTATTACTGTTTTTGAGGAGTATCTTTTTTCAAATTGTATATATCGAAGAAAATTAACTGTATGCATAAAAAGAAAAAATCTTTGTTCCAAAGGTAAGATAAATTTCTTTTGAAACAAAAATTTCTTTTGGTAAAATTTATTAAAATAGGTTAATTTCTATCCTTCTTCTTGCTGTCTAATACCTTGAACGTATATTGCCTTAAGTTTTTCTTCTCTCTTTTTTACTGAAGGTTTTGTGAATTTTTGTCTTTCACGCAGTTCTTTAATAACCCCGGTTTTCTCAAACTTTCTCTTATACTTTTTTAAAGCCCTGTCGATGCTTTCACCTTCTTTAATAGGTATTATAATCATATTACTCTTTTTTATTTAAAATTGGGGTGCAAAAGTATAAATAATATTATAAATAGCAAAACTTATTCGTCAAAGTTTTTTAATAAATTTCCATAAATAAATCCAGTCATTCGCGTATAGAGATGTAATGTTGTGTTTTTTCCGGTGTATATTCCATGATTGCTGTTTGGATATAACTGCATATCGAAAGGTTTGTTAGCGCTAACCATTGCTGAAATAAAATCAATGGAATTTTGCACGTGTACATTGTCATCGGCTGTACCATGAATTAACAGGAGATTTCCTTTAAGCTTTTCAACATGATTAATGGGGGAATTGTCATCAAAACCGTTAGGGTTTTCTTGAGGAGTTTGCATGAACCTTTCAGTATAAATATTGTCGTAATATCGCCAAGTGGTTACTGGGGCAACTGCTATTCCCATCGAAAAATAATTAGCACCTTTTGTTAAACAAGACAACGTCATATAACCTCCATAACTCCATCCCCATATGCCAATTCGGTTAGCATCAACATAATCCAATGATCCGAGATATTTGGCCGCTTCAATTTGATCAATGGTTTCATATTTACCAAGTTGAAGATAAGTCATCTTCTTAAATTCTTCGCCTCTTGCTCCTGTGCCCCTGTTATCAACCGAGACTATTATTATTCCCTTTTGAGCAAGCATTTGGTACCAGGTGCTTCCTCTTCCCCAGGAGTTACGAACAGTTTGAGACCCCGGACCTCCATAAACGTACATTAATATTGGATATTTTTTGGAAGGGTCAAAATTTGATGGCTTAATCATCCATCCGTTTAATTCAACATCATCGGATGTACGAAACTGAAAAAACTTTTTATCACAAAACCCAAAATTATCTATTGTCTCATTAAGATTACTATTATCTGTGATAATTCTCAATTGTTTTCCTTTTGAGGAATTAATTGTTACAAGCGGTGGTGTATTGGCATTAGAATATGTATTGATGAAATATTTATAGTTCTTGCTAAATTTAACACTATTGTTTCCAAGATTTTTTGAAAGTAATTTTTTACCTGTACCATCTAATTTTATAACATATAGTTCCCTGTTTATTGGAGATGATTCAGATGAAGTATAATAAACCAGACCTTTACTTTCATTAACTCCAATAAACTTTGAAATATCATAATTTCCATATGTGATTTGATTAATCAGGTTTCCATCTATATCGTATAAGTATATATGGTTGTAACCATCCATTTCACTTGTAAAGATGAAATCCTCATCATTTTTCAGAAATGTCAGATTATTTGTAATGTTAATATAATACTTATTGGTTTCATGATAAATAGATTGGGTTTCTCCTGTTTCGGAATTGGCCAGTAATATTTTGAGTTCATTCTGATGTCTGTTCATCCATTGAATGGCCAAGTTATTAGCATTGTTTGTCCATTTAACTCTTGGAATGTAGATATCAGTTTCATTTCCGATGTCCATTTCTGTAGTAATTTTGGTTTTTAAATTATAAATCAGGATGTTGATGATTGAATTTTCTTCACCGGCCTTAGGGTATTTCAATTTTTGAACTTCAGGATATAATTTACCCCATATGGTCATTTGAAATTCTTTTACATTTGTTTCATCAAACCTGTAGAATGCTATCTGTGATCCATCAGGAGACCAAAAAAACGCTTTTGTAAATCCAAATTCTTCTTCATAAACCCAATCAGTTGCTCCATATACTATATTATTATATAGGCCGTCAAAAGTTATTGCATATTCAACTTTGGAATTAATATCTTTAATAAAGATATTATTGTTCCTTACAAATGCTACTTTGGAACCATCAGGAGAGAAAGTTGCTAATCTTTGTTTTCCCCCATCCGACAACGGTGATATGTCTTTAGATCCAATGTCATATATATAATAATTTGACTTCGTTGACCTTCTGTATATTTTTTCAGTTTCAGTTGTAAGCAATATCCTACCCTCATCCTGACTGAAATAAAATTTATCTATTGATATTGGGATTGTGTCGCCAGGAGGTGTGAGTTGCGAGGTGGTAACCACTATCTTTTTATAACTCCCTGTTTTATAATCGAAAATATTTAAACTGTCATTTTCCCACACACAATAATGCTCTCCATCATTCATGGATATATAATCTCCGATACGAGCAGTTGAAAACTTTCTATTACTGAATATATCCTCCAGTGTAATATCTTTCTGGATACCCTGACCATAGACGAATGATTCAGTAAATAAAACTACTATGATAAAAAGTATATTTATTTTATTCATTATAATATCGATTTAGTTTCTTAATCGGGCAAAAGTAATATTCCTGTTAATTTATTGGATTTTTTGTTCTTTGGTTCAATAATTACAAATGAATTATTAATTTTGCAAAATGAAGGGGCTTTAGCTCAGTTGGTTTAGAGCGCATGCTTGACAGGCATGAGGTCAGCAGTTCGAATCTGCTAAGCCCCACAAAAAAAAGCCATCTGATCAGGATGGCTTTTTTATATTTGGCCCGTATCTTATACAGGCTTTTCAACTAATAGAGGTATGGTAAAATTAAAAGAGGATCCATTTTCAAAAGTAGATTTTACGGTTAGCTTTCCACCTAGTAATCTTATCAGCTTATCTGAAATGGTTAAACCTATTCCATGTTGATCTCCACCATTCAGAGCATTGTTATCAGAACCGTTAATTTTTTTGTAAAATCGATTATTATTACTATTGTTTATTCGTTGAGTTGAGTCCCGTACAAAAAACTCTGCAGTTTTTTCTCCCAAAATTCTGTATCCGAATTCAAGAGAACCATTTATCGCATATTTAGCAGCATTTTCAAAGAGATTGTTCAATATCTCCTTCATAATCCTGGGATCAGTAAATATTTTATTATTAGAATAATTTTCAGTAGAAATCAATTTTAGTTCAATTCTTTTATTTGCATTTTTTAGCTTTTGCTGAAAATGGCTGTATAAATCATTCATGAGCGAATTAATTTCATTCATCTTCATATCCACTGCAACATTATCATTCTCAACTTTTGCTGTTAAAATGACATTATCAATTAATATTAATAATTCTTTACTGCTTTTGTTAATTTCATCAATGAAAAAGCCTATTTGCTCCTGGTTGTAAGTAGAGTCGTTTAATAGGTTAGAAAATCCAACGATTACATTCATGGGTGTTCTGATTTCATGAGAGAAATTAGATAAAAATGATGATTTAATTTTATTTACTTCATCATCCTTAGAAGCTAATTCACCCCTGATTTGAGTGATCTGGCCTTCTAACTCTTTGTAAGTTAGTCTTTTATTCAT
>JAIOTR010000182.1 GCA_021106665.1 Bacteroidales bacterium | reverse complement strand
TTTGATTTACACGGGAATGAAATTTCCTCTTTCTATACCGGTGAAAAACTTCCGGCAGGAATTCATTCAGTAAATATTGAAGGAGATGGCCTGACAAACGGTATTTATTTCTGCCTGCTCAAAACAAAAATAAGTATTTCCAGTTTAAAGATTGTGAAAATAAATGATTAAATTTGTATTCTTCTGAAGAGTCTAATATTGTATGATTTATGAATATTCAAACAAAAAAACTTGAATTACATAATTGGATATCACAAATTAAGGATATGTCAACAATTAAGGAAATTGAAAGTTTTATTAAAAGTTTAAAACAAAAGCCTTTAAAAAAGCGTGAATTTGGCTGTGGTAAAGGTATTTTCACTTATGTCTCTGATGATTTTGATGAACCATTGGATGACTTTAAAGAATATATGCAATGAATATAATAATTGATACTCATGCATTAATCTGGTACATCGAAGGAGAAAAAAAATTATCAAAAACAGCTATCTCAGCAATTGAAAACCAAAATAATCAGGTTTTTGTCAGTAAAGTAAGTTTATGGGAATTAGCTATAAAAATAAGTCTGGGTAAATTACAAATATCTATTGGTTTCGATGATTTAGAAAAGTTCTTTTTTGAAAATGGCTTTACCATCCTTGATTATAATTTTGATCACCTTGCTATATTATTGACACTTCAGTATCATCACAGCGACCCTTTTGATCGGTTAATTATTGCCCAATCAATCTCTAATAAATATCATATTGTAACAAGAGATAATAAATTTCGAAAGTATGATGTGGCAATAATATGGTAACACATGTTTAAACCTTCAGTATAAAATTGTATCTAAATCTAAACCTTTTCAAAAATGAATATCAAAAAAAACGTAGCTATAAGCGAATCGGGGTATATTTTCAATCCTTCGACCGGAGAGTCGTATACAGTAAATCCGATCGGTATTGAAATTTTTAATCTGTTGAAAGAGAACAAAAAATACGAGGAGATCTGCAAAACTATTCTGGCTAAGTATAACACCGATGAAGATACCTTTGAAAAGGATTATACTGATTTTGTTGGAATTCTGCAACAAAACCAATTAATCGAAAATGATAATGGGACAGAAAATTAATATTGCCGTAACAGGCTTAAATGCAATTGATAGCCCCGGTCCGGGGATTGCTGTTATAAGAGGATTGAGGGAAGCTAAATCATTGGATGTACGAATTATCGGCCTTGCGTATGAGTCGCTGGAACCGGGAATTTATATGCACGAACTGATTGACAAAACTTACCAGATACCATATCCCTCTACCGGTACCGAGAACCTTTTGGCACGAATTGAATACATTAACAGTATAGAAAATCTTGATGTGATCATCCCAAACTTTGATGCTGAATTAATTCCTCTTATTAAAATTGAGCATAAATTGAAGGAAATGGGAATCCACACTTTCCTTCCGACAGAGGAACAATTTGAAGAACGTCATAAAATAAACCTCCCGGAGTTTGGCAAAAAATACAACATTAAAGTTCCGCATAGCAAAGCTATTTTCTCTGTTTCCGAGATTCCAGGACTCATAAATGAATTTTCATATCCTTTGGTTGTAAAAGGCAAATATTATGATGCTCATATCGCTCAAACACCTGAACAGGCTCAAACCTACTTCAATAAAATAAGTAGTCAGTGGGGATTACCGATTATCGTACAACAATTTATCAAAGGTGCCGAATACAATTCAACCGGACTGGGAGATGGAAAAGGAAATACAATAGCTGCTTTCCCAATGCGAAAACAATATATTACCGATAAAGGTAAAGCATGGGGTGGAATTTCAATTGATGAGCAGGAAATATTAAAGCTAACCAATCATTTTATCAGTTCAACTAAATGGAGAGGAGGTTTTGAACTCGAATTAATGAAAGACAATAAAAATGATTTTTATTTGCTTGAGATTAATCCCAGAATGCCAGCATGGATATACCTTTCTGTCGGTGTCGGGCAAAACATCCCGGAAGCTATTGTAAAACTGGCTCTTGACCAGGATATTAAACCATATAAAGATTATGCCGTAGGAATAATGTTTGTCAGGTACTCTTATGATATGATAGTTGATATAGATGAATTTCACCGGATTTCCACTGCTGGCGAGCTTTAAGATAGATTATTAACCATCAACAAATAACATTTAACACTTAACATTCAACAAATAAACATGGAAAAACAAAGATATGAACGGCCGGTTATAAAAAAAATGGATATCAATATGCCAAATAAGTTTGGTTTGAGAACAGAATATGTTCCTAAAACGCATATTGATGGCGTGGCGGTTAAAGAATTGATAAACGAACATGGCTCACCATTGTTTGTTATTTCTGAACAAACCATCCGCAAAACTTTCCGTGAAGCTAAAAAGGCTTTTACAACGAGGTATCCGAAAGTACAATTTGCCTGGTCGTACAAAACCAATTACCTGAGCGCTATTTGTCATACTTTCCACCAGGAAGGATCATGGGCCGAAGTGGTTTCAGGATTTGAATACGACAAAGCAATTCTCAATGGTGTTGATGGAAATAATATAATTTTCAACGGTCCTGACAAAACAGATGCAGACCTTGAAAAAGCTATCAAAAATGGATCATTAATCCATATTGATCATCTCGATGAACTTTATTCAATCATTGAACTGGCCAGCAAACTAAAGAAAAAACCAAAGGTTGCCATCAGAGTTAATATGGATACGGGCATTTATCCTATGTGGGACCGTTTTGGTTTCAATTATGAAAACGGACAGGCATGGGATGCCTTGAATAAAATAATGCGAAATGATAAACTTGAATTAGTTGGATTGCACTGCCATATCGGTACTTTTATGCTTACTGCACAAGCTTATGCTACTGCTGCACATAAATTAGCAGACTTAGCTATTGGTATGAAAAAGAAATACAAGCACGATATCAAATACATTGATATGGGAGGTGGGTTTGCTTCGAAAAATACCCTAAAAGGTTCATATCTGCCTGGTTCTGACATAAACCCGTCTTTCGATGATTTTGCCGAAGCTATCACAAGCGCTTTGATCAATTCTGATTTCGAACCTGATAATCTGCCATTACTCATTCTTGAAACCGGTCGTGCGTTAATTGATGATGCAGGTTATCTTTTGGGAACTGTAATTTCAAATAAACGGTCGTCGGTGGGTAAAAGAACGACTATTAT
>JAIOTR010000444.1 GCA_021106665.1 Bacteroidales bacterium | reverse complement strand
TTCTTATCAAAATATAATTCATTGTTGATGGAAGGCAAGAAAGTGATGGAAGCGGTTTACGAAACCGGAATGGCCCGTTTCAGGGCTATTGTTCTTACTACAATTACAACTTCTGTGGGATTGTATCCAATAATATTTGAACGAAGTTTTCAGGCCCAGTTCCTCGTACCTATGGCAGTGGCACTGGCTTATGGTGTACTTGTCGGCACCAGTTTTATCCTCATTTTCTTTCCTGTTATCATTTTGGCACTTAATGATTTTAAACGATACTCCAAATGGATCTATAACCGGATAAATTTGTGGATATTACAAGGAGACCCCAAACGGAAGGTCCCTCCAAAAATTGCTGCAAAGCTCCTGGAAGTTCCTTCACGGGAAAGCGTTGAAATAGCTATTATTCATAGTAAGAGAACGATTGAGTAAAAATGTCACTGGTTGCTTGTTACTAGTTGCTGGTTGTTAGACAAAAAGAGTATTAAAATGAATGAAAAGAAAAGTTATAATGACCTTGAGATTTATAAGTTAGCATATAAGTTGGCTATTGAAGTTCACCATATGAGTCTTCAGCTACCAAAATATGAGCTATATGAACAGGGAAGCCAGATCCGAAGATCAAGTAAAAGTATTAAAGATACAATTGCGGAGGGTTTTGGCAGAAGAAGATATAAAGTTGAATTTATTCGATATTTAATATTTGCCCAGGCTTCCTGCGATGAGGTATTATCACAATTAAATATGATCAGCGATATTCATTTTCCTGATGAGCCTCTTATTGATTTGATTAATCAATATGACCATTTAGGAAAAATGATTAACAAATTTATTCAATATGTTGAAAATAATTGGAAATAACCAGGAACCAGCAACCAGGAACCAGCAACCAGGAACCCGCAACCAGGAACCAGCAACTAGCAACCCGCAACCAGTTTACTTGCGAATAGTTTCTATGTTTCTCTTTTTTCTGTTGGTTATTGGCGGTCAATCCCAAACCACTCTTTCCCTTGATAGTGCCATTATCATAGGATTAGAAAATAACTTTCAAATCAGGATAGCACATGAACAATACAACATTGCCGAGTTAAACAATAAGTGGGGTACTGTTGGTAGGTTCCCATCAATCAATCTGGGAGTGAGTAGTATTAACCGATATGATAATACCCCGATTTTTGATACTTCTGCTTTTGAGTATAACAGAGGTGATCAATATACAAATTCCCTTACTCCATATGCAAACCTGCAATGGTTACTTTTTGATGGATTGTCGGTTTCGATGAATAAACGGAAGTTAGAGTTGCTTGAAGCCTATTCAATGGGATATTCGACTATTGTTGTTGAAAACACCATTCAATCGATCATTCTTGGCTATTACCTGGCATTGTTAGAAGAAGAGCGTTCGAAAGTCCTGGAATCGGTTAAGGGATTGTCAGGCGACCGTTATAATTATGAGATGTTGCGGAAGGATATAGGAAGTTCAGTTACATTTGATGTATTGCAAGCTAAAAATTCATTTCTGAGTGATTCTACAAACTATTTACTTCAACAGCTTAGGGTGAAAAATGCCTTTCTTCGGCTAAATTTATTATTGGGTGAGCCACCTGAAGTTAGCTTTATCCTTATTGATAGCTTTCAGGTTGAATTACAATATTATGAACTGGATGATTTGATGAATAAAATGCTGGCCAGTAACAGAACACTGCTTAACCAATATGTGAACCAGGAGATTTTAAAGAAAGATGTAAGCATTGCTAAAAGTGACATGTGGCCGACACTTTCTATGAATGCCGGGGCAGATTACACCCAGGGATGGTATGATTGGGAAAAGCACCAGAACAATACCTATTTGTTTGATTACTATGCTAATTTTACCTTAAGCTTTAATCTATTTAATGGCGGCAATACAAGACGCGCTATTGAGCGTTCTAAAATCAGTGAGAAAATCGGGGAAATAGAAATTCAGCAGGCGACACAAACATTAGAAAATCTTTTGGTCAACCAGTTTGATCTTTATAGCATCAGAAGACAATTACTCGAAGTTGCTGAGGTTAACCTGGAAAGTGCAGAATTGAATATGCAAATTGCAACCGAAAAATACCGAAACGGAACAATCAATTCTTTTAATTTCAGGGATGTACAGTTGATCTTTCTGAATGCCTCTTCCAATAAGTTGAATGCCATTTATGACTTGATCGACAGCCAGGTGGAATTGTTGAGGTTAACGGGTGGGATTATTACTGAAAGGTAAAAACTAAGGGTTGCCAACCTCAAAAGGTTGGCAACCCTTGATTCAGTTAATTCATACTCATATTTCGTATTGTCTTATCCCAGGTATCAATGCACTTTTGAATATATTCCTTTAAATCATCAAGACGAGGTTTTGGAGTTTTATGATGTAAAGGATTTGTATGCCGTGTCCGGGCATGAAAAATCTTTGCAAACTCATAAAATGCCTTTTCAATCAGGTCAAAGAAAAATTCAACAGATGGAACATGGTTGTTATGTTTAGCTTTAAAGCAAGTGTAGGTCCTGGCATGAAAGACTACCCCCAAATTTTGAGTATCATATTTTCTCTCAACCCAGATATTGAAGTAATAACATGTCGGATCGTTTGGGTCAGGTGGGGTAATGCCTAGTATATAGGAAACTCCATCTTTGTTTTGACCCATAAAACCTTTAACCAGGTCGTGTTGCCAGATTTCTAATTGAGTGTCGTATTGTGTAATTACTTTCATACCACATATTTTTCAAATTTGTTCCAACCAGATTTCTTGTTATTTACATTATTTAAATAAAACAAGCTTTTTTGTTTCAAAAGTTCCATTTGATTCTAATCTAATGAAATAGACCTGGCCTTCTAAACTAATTGCATTCCATTCAATTTTTTTCAAACCGGCCGCTTGATATCCTGAAAACAATGTTTCAATAAGATTTCCAGTAATGTCAAAAACTTTAAGCGAAACATATCCCGGTTCAGGAAGCCGTTATTCAATGGTTGTATTTGATCTGAATGGATTTGGATAACTCTTTAATTGCAGACCTGTAAACTCATTTCTGACATAGTTCTCTTCTCTACTTGTAGATAACATTTCATCAGCACCAATATCAACACTACCGTTA
>JAIOTR010000391.1 GCA_021106665.1 Bacteroidales bacterium | reverse complement strand
CCGGAAAGAAGAAGCGAATACCCTGCTTTTGATGTCCAAGTTTCAGGCGATCCTTGTATTAAAGTTGATATAGTGATCCTCCCGGAAGGATATGAAGAATCGGAAATGGGACTGTTCATTGAGGATTGTAAGCATTTTGCCGGGATTCTTTTTTCATTTGATCCTTATTCTAATTATAAAGACAAATTCAACATTAGAGGTATATTGGCCTCTTCAAAGGAATCAGGGAACGATATTCCGGCAGATTCAATCTGGAAAAAAACTCTAATGAGTACCTCATTTTATACTTTCGACAGTGAAAGATATTGCATGACTTATGATAATAAAATAGTGAGGGATCTGGCTGCCAATGCTCCTTACGATCAAATCTATATCCTGGTTAATTCGTCCAAATATGGAGGGGGAGCCATTTATAATTATTATTCAGTTAGCGTAAATAGTAATTTGCTGGCCGGTAAAATATTTGTCCATGAACTGGGGCATGGATTTGCAGGTTTGGGTGATGAGTACTATAATTCAGAAGTTGCATATAGCGAGTTTTATTCATTGGATATAGAACCCTGGGAGCCCAACCTGACTACCCTTGTAAATTTTGATAAAAAATGGAAAAACCTGATCCGTAAAAAAGTACCCATACCTACGCCCTCAAAAGAAAAATATATTGATAAAACAGGTGTTTTTGAAGGAGGGGGTTATGCAGCCAGGGGTGTTTACCGCCCTGCTTATGACTGTTTGATGAATACATTCAATGGGGAAAAATTTTGTGATGTATGTGAACAGGCGATCGAAAAAATGATCTTGTTCTATTCGGAATAAAATTTTATAAGCAGACACAATATCGGTGGTCTACTGAAAGTGAGATACTTCAACTATATTTAATTCAAAAACCTGGAAAGTTAATTATTGATTTTTTTTAATCCTTTATTTATTGTTAATGTATTGGCAATTTATACTTTTGCAGCAATTTTGTTATAAGCTCTTAAAAATCACAAAATAAATGCTATGATCTCAAAACTTTCTGAATTGGTTGATATGGCAAAAGCCAAGCGACAGAGGAAAATTGCTGTTGCCGCTGCCGGGGATTATGAAGTACTCCAGGCATTGAAAAATGCCGGAAGCGAAGGTATTGTTGAACCTGTTTTAGTAGGTATTAAATCAAAGATTGAAAAAATATCAAAAGAGATCGATTATGATATAAGTAAATTTGAGTTAATTGATATTGAGGATAAATTTGAAGCATCGCTACAAGCGGCACAGTTGATACGTGAAGGCCATGCTGATTTGTTAATGAAAGGAATGGTAAGCACCGCACAACTGCTTAAAGCTGTTCTTGATAAAGAGCATGGTTTGCGAAAAGGCAGTATTTTAAGCCATGTTGCCATTTTTGAATCTCCGCATTATCATAAAATTCTCGGGGTAACAGATGCAGCAATGAATGTAGCTCCCACTTTTGAAGAAAAGATAGGAGTGATAAATAATGCTGTGGAGCTTTTTCATTTGTTAGGTGAACCAAATCCAAAGGTTGCTATTGTGGGTGCGGTTGAAACTGTAAATCAAAGAATGGAATCCACAATGCATGCTGCAACCTTGTCGATGATGAACAAACGGCAACAAATTACCGGATGTATAATTGATGGTCCTCTTGCCCTTGACAATGCTATTTCAAAAAAAGCAGCGGAAGTAAAAAATATCCAAAGTGATGTTGCTGGAAATGTTGATATTGTGGTTGCACCAGATATAAACGGCGCTAATTTTTTGTACAAGGCATTGAATTTTCTTGGAGGTGCATCAACAGCAGCAGTTATTATGGGCGCTAAAGTACCTGTTGTTTTAACATCGCGGGCAGATTCTGAAAAGATAAAATTTTTATCTATAGCACTTGCTGCTGCAATCGGCTAAATTATTAATTTTAGTTTTTTATTCTAATTCAATAAAGAAGTTACCATGGATAATGTTGTTCGTATTCTTGCTATCAATCCGGGTTCAACTTCAACAAAAATTGCGGTATACGAAAATGAAATACCGATATTCCTGAAAAATATTAAGCATACCAATGAGGAATTTGTTGCTTTCGAAAAAATTACAGACCAGTTTCAATATCGAAAAAAATTAATACTCGATCAGCTAAAGGAGGCAGATATCGACCTCAATTCCATAAAAATAGTTATGGGAAGGGGAGGGCTGCTTAAACCTATTGAATCAGGAGTTTATGCTGTAAATGATCGGATGATTTATGATTTGAGAAACAGCCCGGTGGGAGAGCATGCAAGTAATCTTGGAGGGTTGATAGCACATGATATCGCGAAATCACTCAAAGAAGCAAAAGCATATATTGCGAACCCTGTTGTGGTGGATGAGATGGATGATATTGCAAGATATACAGGTCATCCAAGATTTACCAGGAAATCTATTTTCCATGCCTTAAATCAAAAAGCAGTAGCGAGGGAGCATGCAAAATCAATCATGCGCGAATACGAAGATTTAAATTTGATAGTTGTACACCTGGGCGGGGGAATAACAGTTGGAGCTCACAGGAGGGGGAAAGTTGTTGATGTTAACCAGGGCTTGGATGGTGAAGGTCCGTTTTCGCCGGAACGATCAGGAACATTGCCAACAGGTGATTTGGTTAGGTTATGTTTTAGTGGCGAGTTCACCGAGAAAGAGATTATTGAAATGATTAAGGGTAAAGGCGGCCTGGTAGCTTACCTTGCATCAAATAGCGCTTATGATGCTGAAATGAAAGCATTTGATGGTGATGAAAAATCTAATTCTGTTCTTCAGGCTATGGCTTACCAGGTAGCCAAAGAAATTGGTGCCATGAGCACTGTACTGAAGGGAGATATTGACGGGATTTTGATTACGGGTGGAGTAGCCAATAGCAAATGGTTTGTTAATCTAATTATTGAAAGAATTCATAAAATCGCCCCTACACATGTATACCCTGGAGAGGATGAAATGAGAGTTTTGGCATTTAATGGTTTAAGGGTTTTAAAGGGTGAAGCTGAAATAAAAGAATATAAATAATTTGGTATTTTTACAGCTTTAATAACTTTTATACTTTAATGAATCAACATAATATCAAATATTTACAAATATTCCTGTTTTTTGCTTTTATTATAGTTGTTTCAACTGCTACTGCCCAAAAAAACGATACAGTTTATTTTTTAAATGGTGATAGGGTATCGGGCGAAATAAAAAGTTATAAATATGGATACATGAACTATAAAACTTACGGTGTAAGCACAGTAGATATTAAATATGATAAAATTGCAACTTTCTATTCAAATAAAAATTATGAAATTATTTTTAAAGATGGAAGAAGAAGGTTTGGTTCTTTCGCAAAATCTCATCTTGATCAGTTTGTAAATATTGTTACAACAAATGATACGATTCTAACACCGTTGATAGAGGTTATAGAAATTACACCAATTAAAAACAGGTTTTGGAAAAGATTAAGTGGCAATGTTGACCTGGGCTATAGTTATTCAAAAGCAAGTACTGTGTCACAGCTAAATTTTAGCAGTAATTTAAAATACCAACAAAAAAACTATTTTACACGATTACAACTGAATTCAAATATTACTGATCAAAAAAACCAGGATAGAACTGATAAAAATGATGCAAGCCTTTCAATATACAGGCGGTTAAAGAAAAGTTGGTTTGGTCTTGGAACTTTTAGTAGTGAGCGAAATTCGGAATTAGGTTTGGATTTGCGGTTACAAGGTGGTTTGGGCGTTGGAAATGAAATTGTGCATACAAATTCAAATAATTTATTGGCAGCTCTTGGGGTCATGGTAAACAAAGAGTGGTCTATTGATACGACAGAAGCCCGTGTAAATGTAGATGGATTTGTTGGGGTTTCCTATCGGCTATTCCGGTTTAAGGACCCGGAGATTGATATTACCTCAAACTTTATTACTTATCCAAGTTTTACTGTAAAAAACCGTTGGAGAATAAATTTCGATATTAAAGTAAAAATTGAAATAATAAATGACATGTATTTCAGCTTGTCATTTTATGATAATTACGATAGTGAGCCAGCCTCTGATGCTGCATCAAATAATGACTTTGGGGTTACCACTTCTCTCGGCTATTCGTTTTAGCTTAAATTGTATCTTTCGGGATATTTGGCTCCTCGTCCCCTGTAGAAATCTTCAATGATGTTAAAATCTTCTTCAAAGTTGCCGGTAGGTGTAAAGATTTTATCAATCCCAACTTCTTTCTTTTTATAATCTATTACTCCAAGGGCAATTGGAACATTGGCTTTTAAGGCAATATAGTAAAATCCCTTTTTCCATTTATCATTGTACTTGCGTGTTCCTTCAGGGGTTATGGTGATATAAAGAGATTCATATTCATCAAAAAGTTTAGCCACTGATTCAACCATATTGTCGCTTTTGCTTCTGTCAACCGGAATTCCACCAGAGCGTTTTAAAAGAGGCCCGGTAATTAAACCAAATGATTCCTTTTTGATCAGGAGCTTCACTTTGACCCGGAGAGCCCAATAGGCAAATCTCCCCCAAACAAAATCCCACATGCTTGTGTGAGGAGCAACAACAACAACGCACTTTAAAATTCCTTCGGGAATTCCCCCAACGATTTTCCAGCCGGTAAGTTTCAGAATAAGTTTTGAGATCAGACTTAACATGGTTTAAAAATCTATCTCCAGATCTAGTTGATCCTTTAATTTTAAAAGCGCTGGATTTTTTTCGACCATTTTATTGAATTTGTCCTGCGGTGTATAGGGTTTGAAATTTGCAGGTTGTTCGGTTACTAAAATATTCATCTGTATCTTGTAATTGTTCAGTTTTGCCCGTATAACCGGAAGAAATTCAATCAAATGGTCTTCGATTTCTCTTTTTTGGATTTTATTATCCACAGTAAAGTCTATAATAAAATTTTCTTTTTTAACAGGTTTGTGTTTTGTTAAGGTTGAATAAAAATTTTTGTCAGACTTATATTTCGTTGCAACATCTTCCCAAATTGATTCTATATGATTTTGATCGAATTCATCTGCAGGTTTGTTTTTTAAGTCATCTTCAGTATTTTCTTCTTTAACTTCCTTTGCAGCATGATGATTTTTGATGGATATGGTGCTGGGGATTGATTTGCTTTTTAAGGGTTGCTTAATAGTTGATATGGAAGGTTCCAGGCTTTTGCTTTTCTGCTCTACCGGCACAGGCTTATAAGTTTCCTGTTTTTTTTCAGTAACTATTGAGCTTTTTCTGGTCAGATCATGGTAGCCTGTATTCCCTATGGAACACATTTTCATGAGGCTCAGTTCAAGATGCAGGTTCTTGTTATTACTGCTTTTATAATCAATATCGCATTTATTATTGATGTCGAGCGCTTTCAATAGAAAGTCCGTTGAGCAAACGGTTGCCTGTTCTTTGTATTTTCCTTTAATACTTCCCCCAACTTCCAGTAATTGAAGTGTTACCGGATCTTTACACACTAAAAGATTCCTCATGTGTTCTCCAAAACCGATAATAAAATGCTGCCCATCAAAACCATTGTTAATAATTTCATTGATGATCAATAAAGTTTCTTTAATATTTCCATTTAATATGGCGTCAACGATTTTAAAGAAATAGTCATAATCAAGAACATTGAGGTTCTCAATAACATTTTTATAGGTGATATTCTTTCCCCCAAAACTAACAATCTGATCAAAAATAGATAGGGCATCTCGTAGTGCACCATCCGACTTCTGTGCAATGATATGGAGTGCATCTGGCTCAAACGTTACATCTTCCTGTTGAGCAACAAAGCCAAGATGATTCGCAATATCTTCAACGGTGATCCTCTTAAAGTCATATATCTGGCAGCGCGAAAGAATTGTAGGAATGATTTTGTGTTTTTCTGTTGTTGCTAAAATGAACTTGGCATATGCCGGTGGTTCTTCAAGTGTTTTTAAGAATGCATTAAAGGCTGCCTGCGACAACATATGAACCTCATCAATGATATACACCTTGTATCTTCCAACCTGCGGCGGAATCCTTACCCTGTCTACCAAATTCCGGATATCATCCACTGAATTATTTGAAGCGGCATCCAGTTCGTGGATATTAAAAGAAGCTGAACTGTTGAATGATATACATGATTCACATTTGTCACATGCTTCAATGTTTTCTGAAATGTTTTCGCAGTTTATTGTCTTAGCCAGTATTCTTGCGCAGGTTGTTTTCCCAACTCCTCTTGGACCACAAAATAGAAATGCCTGGGCTAAATGATTATTCTGAATAGCATTTTTTAACGTACTGGTTATAGAATTTTGCCCAACCACCGTATCAAAAGTTTGTGGTCTGTATTTTCTTGCCGAAACAATAAAATTCTCCATCAGGTGTAAATAAATATGAATTGTATATTGATGTCCAAAATTACAAACTTTTTGCGAGGCTGTCTGTAATTGCAATATGATGTTAATAAGTTTTAAAATATTAAGTATTTTTGGAGTTACTATGAAATCCCGAAAATCAGGCCGGTGGTTCGAGAAATATCCCAATGCAACCTTTGCGATCATATTAATATTTGCGATAATAATTCTTGATTTTATTTCTGCCCTTATTTTTATACCTGAAAATTACAATTCGTTCCGTTGCCCCCATCCTTATTATCATCATGGCTTATTACCCAATCGGCATGATGAAAATATTTGGGGTCAAAAAGTCTTTAAGGTTTTTACCAACTCTCTCGGATTTAAGGATATGGAATGCAGGGATATTGAGAAGGATTCGGATAAAAATAGAATTCTTTTTATCGGCGATTCTTACACTGAAGGTGTA
The DNA here is from genome assembly GCA_021106665.1 of Bacteroidales bacterium. Lineage (GTDB taxonomy): Bacteria > Bacteroidota > Bacteroidia > Bacteroidales > JAADJA01 > JAADJA01. The sequence continues at coordinate 522 of JAIOTR010000391.1, read as the reverse complement.
GGCATGACTTGGGAAGAAAGTTTTGTTGGCATCCTTGATGCAAGTCTTCCTGATATCGAAATTTTCAATGCAGGTGTAGTGAGTTATAGCCCTAAATTCTATTATTTAAAGACTAAATATTTAATCGAAAAAAAGGGATTGAAATTTGACGAGTTATATGTTTTCATTGATAATAGCGATCCTCTGAACGAGATCACTTATGAAGACTTTGAGCCTCATGATGAAAATAGTTTTATTAGGTTCAGGTTCCAGGCTCGTCGATATTTATATACATATTCTTACCTTTATTATTCTATATCCAATAAAATAAATAGCAGCAAAAGAAATCCGGTAACTGCAAGGTGGAATCCGGTATGCGGAGAGTCAATGATTGATGAATTAGAAGTGGAAAATAGTGAATTTATTGCAGCAATACTGAATTGGAGTTATACAAAAAGTTATTATGATAAATGGGGAAAGAAAGGCCTTGAACTGGCTGAGAAAAATATGGAATTACTGTCCGACTTGTGCAAAATCAATAAT
>JAIOTR010000477.1 GCA_021106665.1 Bacteroidales bacterium | reverse complement strand
GCAATCACATCCGTTGCCCAGTGTTTACCATCGTGTAAGCGCGATAGACCAACAAGTGTTGCTATGGAATATGAAGTAATTCCCACCCATAGTTTGTCTTTATATCCCTGGGCCAATACTGAAGCCACAGCAAAGGCAGTAGTTGTATGCCCTGACGGAAAAGATGTATAATCCATGGTAAAAGGATAAGGCCCCTGCCACATGTATGGATCGGGCGGTTCATTATCTGATGGCCGGTGGCGGTGAAAGATATGTTTTGTTAATACTGCTGCTCCGCCACTTAACAGAAATGCTTTTAATCCTGTGAGTGCAACATTTTTATGATGGTTGTTTTTACCTGCTGAAAGATAGATAATACCCAGCAAAGGAATTGAATACAATCCGCTTCCCCATGGCTCTATAACATATTTTGAAACTATTTCAGTAGTCTCCGATTTGTTGCGCTGGAAAAAGTCATAAATTTCTTTATCGTAAACATATGTTACAACTGAAGCCCCGAGAATACCTGCAAAAATTGACCATTCTTTTGCCCTCCATTTAATAGGGGAGGCCACGATCTTTTTCGTATCATGCCAGTAGGATGCAATGTATTTTTTGTTGAAATCTACTTTCTGTTCAGAAGTATCTTGCTGGCACCAAACTGTGTTATTAAATAACTGAATGATGAAGCATATTAGGATTATATTTTTTAAAAAACCCCAGATCCTATTAATATTGAAATTTACCTTTTTCAATTCAATAAATTAATTCATACACTAAACACGGATTACATAAAAATAAAAAACACAGTTAACTTTTTATTAGTATGCTTGATGAGTTGAATTTGACAAGTTTATCCCATTCAATAGCTCCGTTTTTATCACAAAATTCATTGCCAAATTCACGAGTAAACTTATTAATCATCTGTGAGTAGGATTTAAGAAATTCCTCATTCTTTTCTTTTGCTTTATGTCCTAAAGGTTCAATAATTTCAATATATAAATTTGTATCACCAGAAATGAATTCCCAAAAAGTTTGTCCACAGTATTTATAATAATCACTCTTGTCTGGTTTGTTATCTCTACCATAACAACACCCGTTAATTGCAACTATATTAAGACCTGAATTACTTGTCCTTAATGTTCTTTTTGCTGTTTTAAAATCAGAAACCATTTTTGCAATTTGACTACTATTTCCCCAATTTGGACCAGACTTAATATTTACAATGTAACGTTTGTCTTCTTTATTAAATTCTAAATCAATTCCAATTATTCCTGATTTTTTTCCTCCGTAGACCTTTTCATTAATAAAAATTGCCAGACCTTCAAGCCAATCCCCAAAAATTCCTTCTTCACTTGATGAAATATGAGCATCAACAATTCCTTTAACAATTTCATTTGCAGTTAGAATATGTTTTGCTTTGAAAAGATAGGGGTTTTTTCTTTTTAGGACTTTTGATAGTTTTAGATTGTCTAAGCTGGTTATCCTTTTTTGGTGGAAACTACCAATATTATCTTCAACGTACCGTAATACGTCTGTCAGGTTTAGTTTTTTCATACGTGTTTTTTGGATCAAGTAATAATAATTCGACTGGTATAAGTTCTTTTTCAACCATTTTATAATATTCCTCAAAAATCTCTATTCCAATTGAATTCCTTTTCATTTTATTTGCAATAATATTTGTTGTTCCTGAACCCATGAAGGGGTCAAGTACTGTGTCCCCCTCTTTAGTAAACAGTTTAATAAACCATTCAGGAAGTCCTTCCGGGAATGCTGCACTATGTTTTTTATTATTGCATTCCGTTGCTAAATGAATAACATTTGTGGGATATGCTTTGTCTCTATTAATCCAATTTGAAATGTTTTTTCCAAATCCACTTCCTACTTTTGATTCGTCTCGTATTTTATCAGTATTGCTAAGATTTTTTAATCTTGTTTTCGCCCAATCACCCATTGGAACCATAACAGCCTCTTGATACATTTTAAATTTTTTGTCTTTATTGAATTGAATCAATCTTTCCCAAGAGTCACGAAAACGGTTTGGCCATTTTCCCGGATATGAGTTTTTTTTATGCCAGATAAATTCTTCTGTCCATAGCCAACCTTGTTTTCTCATTTCAATAATAAGTTCCATTACATAAGTGCTTCGCTCTCCATTAACAACTTTTTCTTTGATGTTGAGCACAAAAGTTCCTGTTGGTTTTAAAACTCTTAGTAATTGTTCAGCTATTGGTAAAAACCAATCAACATATTTATCAGGACGAATTCCTCCGTAGGTATTATTTCTTTGATCTGCATAGGGAGGTGATGTAAATATTAAATCTATAGAATTATCAGGTAGTTTTTTGAGTTCTTCTCTACAATCTCCTAAATATAAATCAGACTTAATCTCCATTTTGCAAAGTTAAGATTTTGAAATCATGGTTCAAAGTTGGTTCTCGGTTATTTTTTAACAAGAGCGCCAATTAACTTGTAACCTTCAAAACCGGAATCCTAAACTTCCATCTTCTTCGCTTCTTCCCAAAAAACATCCATTTCATCCAGGGTCATATCTTTAAGTGATCTTCCCATTTCAGTTGCTTTGCTCTCCAGGTGCTGGAACCGTTTAATAAATTTCTTGTTTGTACGTTCAAGTGCATCTTCAGGATTCACATTAATAAACCTGGCATAGTTTACCAATGCAAACATTAAGTCGCCAAGTTCGTGCTCCATTTTGTCTTTATCCCTTCCTTCCTCAACTTCATACTTTAGTTCGTCTAATTCTTCTATCACCTTGTCCCACACCTGTTCGGGTTTTTCCCAATCGAATCCAACACCTTTTGCTTTTTCTTGTATGCGGTAAGCTTTTACCAGTGGAGGTAGGGCAACAGGAACCCCTGACAAAACAGATGTCCTGCCTTCTTTCAGTTTCAGTTTTTCCCAGTTATCTTTAACTGTTCTGGCATCGTTTGCTTTTACATCGCTATATATATGGGGATGACGATAAACTAGTTTTTCATTGATATAAGTGAGTATATCCCCAATATCAAACTCTTCTGACTCCGATCCGATTTTAGCATAGAATACCAGGTGCAGCATCAGGTCGCCCAGCTCTTTTTTTATGGAATCAATATCTTTATCCAGGACAGCTTCCGATAATTCATAGGTTTCTTCAATAGTTAAGTGCCGAAGGCTCTCAAATGTTTGTTCTTTATCCCACGGACATTGTGCTCTTAATTCATCCATGATCTCCAGTAGCTTTTTAAAAGCACTGAGTTTTTCATCCATGCTATTCATTCAGTAAATTTTGTAATAGAAAAACTAAAAGTGTCAAAATTAAGAAAAAACAAGGTGGTTAAATTATGCTATGATAAATCCAGGTTCTTAATGACTTTTAACAGTTCATCTGATTTAAAAGGCTTGCTGATATAATGATCCATGCCGGCATTAAAAAGTCTTTGTTGTTCGCCCTCTTTAGAATGTGCAGTCACAGCAATAATATTTGATCTTTTTTTATTTTTGGTTCTTTCATAATTCCTGATCATTCGGGTTGCCTGAATGCCATCCATAATGGGCATTTGAATATCCATTAAGATAACATCATATCCATTTTTTTTATAGAGTTCAAGTCCTATTTTTCCGTTTTCAGCTACATCCGTATTATATCCTTCCTTAACAAGAATGTTCATTGTGAGCTGCTGATTTAAAACATTGTCTTCAACTATAAGTACTTTTAAATTCTTTTTTTCTGTTTTTTTGCCTGAATCCTTCTTCTCAGAAGATGTCATATCATCGTTCGGATTGGTTAAACGAGCTGTAAACCAGAAATTTGATCCCTTTCCTACTGCAGAAGTTATCCCAATTTCACCTTCCATTAATTCAACAAGCTGCTTACAAATGGCCAATCCCAATCCGGTTCCCCCTTGTTTCCGCTGAACAGCCGCATG
>JAIOTR010000252.1 GCA_021106665.1 Bacteroidales bacterium | reverse complement strand
GGTTCATCTGCATCATCGGCAGGAATTGGAATCGGATATCCCGGCCCGACTTTTATTACATAACCCGACTGCACTTCTTCCTTTTCCTTGTATCCCGGAGGTAACAATAACCCGCCTTTGGTTTTAGAAGTGTGCCTGGCAAGTTTAATCAACATCCTGTCCCCAACAACAATCAGGTTTCTAAGTTTATTTTCTCTTGTGATTTCCATATGTACAGCAAATATATAAAAAAGTGCCTAGAGTGCCTAAAGTATATTAAAGTGCCTAAAGTTAACTCTAAGTAATCAAGGCACTTTAGGCACTTGAAGTACTCCTTTTTTAGCAACCCAATGTAGCAACCATCACCGCCTTAATGGTATGCAGCCTGTTTTCAGCTTCATCAAAAACGATGGAAGCTTCCGATTCAAAAACATCTTCGGTTACTTCCATAGCATCTACTTTATGTTTCTTGTAGATGTCCTCGCCTACTTTTGTATCGCGGTTATGGAAAGCCGGCAGACAATGCAGGAACTTCACTTTTGGATTACCCGTTTTCTTAAGCAATTCCATATTCACCTGGTATGGCATCATCTCATTGATACGTTTTCCCCATAGTGAAGCATCTTCCCCCATCGAAAGCCATACATCAGTATAAAGGAAATCAACTCCTTTTACGCCTTTGTCAACATTATCAGTAATTGCAATTTTCGCACCGGTGGTTTTAGCAATACCCTGACATTGCTTAACAAGATATTTATCCGGTTGGCCTGATTTAGGAGCCACTGCCCTGAAATCCATGCCCATTTTTGCAGCTCCCACCATGAGAGAGTTACCTACATTGTTTTTAGCATCACCGAGGTAAGCAAATGAGATTTTGTCCAAAGGTTTGTCAGAGTGCTCTAACATTGTCATGAAGTCAGCCAGAATTTGGGTAGGATGATATTCATTGGTCAATCCGTTCCAAACCGGAACACTGGAAAATTCAGCCAGTTCCTCCACTATTTCCTGTCCGAAACCACGGTATTCGATTCCGTCGTACATACGGCCAAGAACACGGGCTGTGTCTTTCATGGTTTCCTTGTATCCTATCTGTGTTCCCGAAGGTCCTAAATAGGTTACCAAAGCTCCCTGGTCAAAGGCAGCCACTTCAAAAGCACACCTTGTCCTTGTTGATGCTTTTTCAAAAATAAGGGCAACATTTTTCCCTTTTAATTTCTGCTGTTCAGTTCCTGAATATTTTGCTTTTTTAAGATCGAATGAAAGATCAATTAAAAACTGTATCTCTTTTGGAGTAAAATCCAGGAGTTTCAAAAAATGCCTGTTTCTTAAGTTAAATGACATGCTAATTAAAGATTTAAGATGTTAGTATTTAGACTTTCGATTATTTCAATTATTAAACAATAACAATGCGAGTTCCACCGTCGTCAACACCCAATAAAGTTGTTTTTGTGATGATTGCATCTTTACCTGTATTCTCAACAAAATCAACAGCTGCCCTGATTTTCGGAGCCATGCTGCCCTCGGTAAACTGACCTTCCTGGAGATATTTTCTAGCCTCGGCAATGGTCATCTTATCAATGGACTCTTCCTGGGGTGTATCGAAGTTTAGACACACTTTTGGTACATCTGTTAAAATAAACAATTTCTCTGCACCTATTTGTTTAGCGAGCAAAGATGAAGCGAGGTCTTTATCAATTACTGCATCAATTCCTTCCAATTTATTTGGCTCAACATAATAAGCCGGGATTCCGCCCCCACCAACGGCAATAACTATTTGTCCGCTACGAGCCAATTGTTCAATGGATTTTTTATTACTGATCACCAATGGCCTCGGAGATGCGACTACTTTTCTCCACCCACCTCTTTTTTTATCTTCTTTGTAAACTGATCCTGTTTCTTTTGCACCCTTGTCTGCTTCTTCTTTCGACAGGTAAGGACCAATAGGTTTTGTTGGATTCTCAAACGCAGGATCATCTTTATTCACCAGCACCTGTGTAATGATGCATATAATATCCCTGTCAAGATCATTGGCCTCCAACACATTCCTTAGTTGTTGCTCGATCATATATCCAATAAATCCCTGGGAGTAAGCCACACAAACATCCAAAGGCATTTCAGGCATACCATGTACTTTAAATCCTGCCTGCTCTGATAATAATATATTACCAACCTGAGGGCCATTTCCGTGGGTGATCACGATGTTATAATTTCTATTGAGGAGATTCAAAAGATTTTTACTGGCCTCATATGCATTTTTTTCCTGTTCCCCAATTGTTCCTTCCTGGCCTGCCTGTAGCAGAGCATTTCCTCCAAAAGCAACAACAGCTAACTTTTTCATCCTGACCAAGTTTTATTATTAATTGCACAAAACTATAAATTTTTATAATTTAGAGCCTTTTCTTGACAAGAATATTGAGTAATTCTTACAATTACATGAATATTAATCTGAAATTTTCAATAGGCTTTTTTGGTGGATTAGGAATGTTTGCAGCTGTTGTCCTTTTCGGAAATCTTGATCCTGATCATCCTGAAGTTACCTATACCCTTGCAACTGCTTTGTTGATGGCTGTTTGGTGGATTACAGAAGTCGTTCCCCTCGCTGTTACTTCTTTACTCCCTGTAGTTTTATTTCCGTTATTAGGAGTAATGAATGGTAAAGATGTTTCAGCCACTTATTTTAATCATGTGATCTTTCTTTTTATTGGAGGATTTGTAGTTGCCCTGGCAATGCAAAAATGGAACCTGCATAAAAGAATTGCATTAAAAATCTTGTTACTAACCGGCGTTAGCCCGGGAAGGATTCTATTGGGTTTTATGCTTGCAACCGCTTTTCTTTCGATGTGGATATCCAATACAGCCACAACCATGATGATGGTTCCTATCTTAATTTCAATCATTATTAAACTTGAAGAAATTATTGGTAAAAAGAACATTCAACGCTATTCGATTGGGTTATTGCTGGGTGTTGCTTATAGCGCTTCGATCGGTGGAATTGCTACGTTGGTTGGCACTCCCCCGAATTTATCTTTTGCAAGGATATTTCAGATCATGTTTCCAGAAGCTCCCGATATATCATTTGCCAGCTGGTTTATATTTGCCTTCCCGGTAAGTATAGTATTTTTTATTTTCCTATGGGTATATCTTCACTTTCTTTTTAAACCTAAAAATACGAATTGGAAAAGTATCGATAGTGAGACTTTCAGGCAACAATACAAATCTCTCGGCCCTGTTACATATGAAGAACGCGCTGTTTTTATTGTTTTTATTGCACTTGCTGTACTATGGCTGTTTCGGTCTGATATTATTCTTGGGAGTTTCACCATCCCGGGCTGGTCATCAATATTCAATCATCCTGAATATATAAATGATGGTACTGTTGCTATTATTGCAACGATTGTTTTATTTTTAATTCCATCCAGATCAAACAAGGGAAAGAAAATCATGGACTGGAAAACAGCATCAGGGATACCCTGGAATATTGTTTTACTGTTTGGAGGTGGCTTTGCCCTTGCGAGCGGATTTAAGGAGTCAGGGTTATCAATCTGGTTTGGTAGTCAACTAAGTTTTGTTGGCGATTATCACCCTATTATAGTTATTGCTGTTATTTGTTTTATGATGACCTTTTTAACAGAACTTACATCAAATACAGCCACAACGGAAATGCTACTACCCATCTTGGCAGGTTTATCCATTTCAATTGAAGTAAATCCATTGATATTTATGCTTCCTGCCACACTTTCCGGTTCAATGGCCTTTATGCTTCCTGTGGCAACTCCACCAAATGCAATTGTTTTCGGATCAAAGAGGTTACAGGTCATGGATATGGCTAAAAACGGATTGATCTTAAATTTGTTGGGAGTGATTACCATTACACTGGCAACATGGTTTATCGGAACCTATGTATTCAATATCCAGCCTGATATTTTACCTGATTGGGCAGTATTAAAATAACTAATATTGAGCCTACTCTAAAAAGTCCATCGCTTTGGAATATTGGAAGAATGGAATATTGACTCCCCCATTATCCCAGCATTCCAAATTTCCCTGCCCGCCGTTGTACTATGGCAGGCGGGGAAGACACGAAGTTACAAAGTAAATTCAATTGAAAATGGATATTTCACTTCTAATTCTTTATGATATTGCTTTATCTTTGTAATTAATGAAACGGTTTAGGTCAGAAATAAAAAGCTTTCTTCTTCTTTCTGCAATATTTGTGTTTGTGCTTTTTCTCGATATTGTTGCAGTAAGCCTGTTTTATAATCACGTTGTCAATTTTATTAACAAACAACCGGAAAATATCAAGGCTGATGCCGGAGTTTTATTTTTCGGGGATTATATCAAAGATGGCAAGGAACTGGGTCCGAATAGCAAGTACAGAGCAAGGCAGGCAGCATGGCTATATAAAAATGGAAAAGTTGAAAAGATCATTTGTGTCGGAGGGTATAATCAAAGATACTGGAAGGGCAAACCTCATTTAATGAGTGAATTTCTGATAAAGCAAGGAGTATCCAAAAACCATATTTATTATGACTCTATATCTTTCAATACGATCAGTAATTGGGATGAAGCTCAAAAAATAATTGAGGAAAATAATTTTAATTCTATAATTGCTATTAGTGCCCCTTTGCATATTTATAGAATTTCCTGCATGATTGACTCCGACAGTGTTTATTATTCTTCATACCGGTACAGATTGGAAAAGTTTATCGACTATTGGT
>JAIOTR010000499.1 GCA_021106665.1 Bacteroidales bacterium | reverse complement strand
GATTATTTGTGTTTGGAAACACTGTTAAAATACTTAAATAAAGTATATTAACCTAATAATTATGCTGCTTTTTTTAACTCCTTTTTGTTGATATTCAATGCCTTTTATTTGTGCGAAACTTTAGTTATTTATTATTCGGCAAACTAAATAAAGCAATGCAATCAGAATATTTTATAAAAAAACATAGAACTTGAAAAATTTGAATAATTTTGCAATAAATTAGTTCTATTAATATATGCCCGGATGGCGGAATTGGTAGACGCGCTGGTCTCAAAAACCAGTTCCTTTTAGGAGTGCCGGTTCGACCCCGGCTCCGGGTACCATCATTTTAAAAGTCCTGAATATTTAAATGTTCAGGACTTTTAACTTTTATGGAGTGTGTATTTTCCTTTTTTAATTGTATTTTAAAATCAATCGTTTTCCATACCACTTAGAAGTAAAATTGCAGACCTGACATCTTCATCAAAATTTGCCAGGTCGTCCCTGTTAATTACTCCATCGGCCAATTGTGCAGCAATAATATACAAATATTTTGAACCACCCATATTATTGTACCTGCCTGCTATATGATCGTCATGTTTTGTTAACTTTTTACGAAGTTCAAACCACGCGTCCCTGTTAGAAAGCATATTTACCTTCCATTTTGAAATAATGTTTTCAAGTTTCAGAATACCATCCACATATTCTTTTTGCAGTCCTTTTTCAATCACCTGCCTGGCTATTTTTTTCTGTGATTTGGTAAGCTCAAGTCCATTCATCAGTTAATAAATTTATATTCTTATATTTTATCAGGTAAATTAAAAATTAAATCAATATGGTTAGATTGGCTGTGTAAAATGCTGAGATATTGATTTAAGTCTTCTTTATGCAGATACCCGATATTTATTAAATCATAAACATCCCTGTTACTTCTCGCTAATTTTAAAACCAACTTTTGAAGTTCCTGATATGGGATGTTTTGAACACCCTGTTTGAAATCTTTTGATATTACAGGCATTTTAAATAGATTTTACTTTTTTCTTTTACTTTCAACAGCATCCCATCAAATGCCCTTTTCAAATTACTTTGTTGCAGTTCATCCGCAATCATCATTGAGAAGGTTGCTGTGAGAGCATACTTTAGATGCTATTGCTGATATTGTCATAAACTATAATTCTTTACGAAGTAATCTAAATATTCATGGATTTTAGCGCCCAAATAATAAGGAATATTCATAAGAAGATATGGTACTCCACCGGGAGTATTTACTTTTTCAATATTAAACTCACCGGCATGCATACGAACAGCATAGGGGTGATTGGTTCGTTCTACAAACTGATGTAATGACCTTAGTTTACCCTGTTTCCCTGACTTAATTTCGATCGGAATAATATATTTTTCATATCTGTAAACTAAATCTACTTCTGAATTGCTATCTTTTTCTTCCCTTACCCAAAAATGCGGTTTATATGATATTTCTTCGTGTATTGAGATGAGTTCCTGATATACCAAATGCTGAATAATTTTACCCCTGTAAAAATCATTCAAATCATTTATTCCTATCATTTCACCTTGAAGTAATAATACCTGATTCAACATACCTGTATCTAAAAATTGTAAACGTGGCCTTTTTCTAATATCGGCAATAATAGGGGGCTTCAAACCAGTACTTGGATAAATTAATCGTACAATATTAGCCAAATCTAATGAACGTAATGCCTCACCTACTTCCCGTGAACGATAATTGGATTTGCCAAAACCTTCAAATTTTATTCGGTCGGTTTCATTTGGAGCCATTTCAATTACATGCCTGATTACCTTTCTGTCGGTATCATTGCGTGCATATTTCTCCACATCATCTTTATAGGCTTGCCACAATCTATTATATTTTTTTGTTAATACTGCGATTTTTTTGTTTTGAAGATATTGATCTACGATCTCCGGCATTCCACCAATTATAGCATAGTTGTGAAATAAATTAAGCAATATGTTATGGGCATAATCTGGTACAGGTATGGTTTGTAAAATATTTATAGCCTGGCCATTTTGGATACCTCCCAGATACTCTTCAAAATTTAAAGGATGGAGATATAGATATTCAATCCTGCCTACCGGAAAGCTCGGCACTTTTTTCAAAGTAAATTCTAATAAAGAACCGGCTGCAATGATATAAATTTCCGGGTTTTCTTCATAAAAATATCTTAGTTGCTGAATAGCTTTTGGCAATTCCTGAATTTCATCTATAAAAAGAAGCATGGGTTTGTTGTTGGGTACCACCTCTTTTAGTAAATATGCGGCATTTAAAATTTTTTCAATATCATCAAATTGAAAGAGATTGCGATCTGCTTCCCGCTCTAAGTTCAATTCAATATAATTGGCAAATTCCTGAGCAAAACCTCTTACCAAAGTAGTTTTACCCACTTGTCTTGCTCCTCGCAACAGCAATGGTTTTCTGTCTGTTGATGCTTTCCATTCTAATAACTTCTGATATGCTTTTCGGGGTATATTCATTTATCGTACTATTGTTTGGTTTTGCAAACATAAGCAAATATTGTAATAAAGATGAGGTTAAATTTGGTTTTACTTGTAATAAAGATGATGTTAATACAAATAATCCTTGTAATAAAGCAAGGGTTGTTTTTAATTTATTAAAGAGTGAAAATGCAAATTCAGCATACAACAGTTTTCTCATTTCAAGAAAGCTTTTTTTATTTAATTTCGCAATTAAATAATCATATAATTGAAAAACAAGTTAGTAATATACCTGCCCATCCTTTTTGCCCTGGTTCTGATTTGTGGAATTTTCCTTGGCTACAAATTGATCCCTGTTTCCTCAAATCAGTCGAATCTGTTCCAATTGAATTTGAACCGGTATAATAAATTGAATGATGTTGTCAATTATATTGTTCAGGAATATGTTGATTCAATTGATAAAAATCATTTGGCCGAAGAGGGGATTTATGGTATACTTGATAACCTTGATCCGCATTCCCAATATATAACAGCTGAAGAATTTAATGATGTCAATGACCAACTGATCGGTAATTTTGAAGGAATTGGAATCCAGTTCAGGATTGAAAAAGACACCATAACTGTGATTCACCCAATTGCCGGGGGGCCATCAGAAAAAGTAGGATTAATGGCGGGTGACAGGATTGTTTTTGTTGATGATAGTCTGGTTGCCGGAGTTGGGGTTACCGACAGAGACGCTATGAAAATGCTTAAGGGGAAAAGAGGGACTGAAGTAAAAGTCGGGATTTACAGACGGGGTTTAATTGGTCTGCATGATTTTACCATTACAAGGGATGTCATTCCAACCTATAGTGTTGATATTGCCTATATGCCACAGGAAACAACCGGTTATATTAAAGTGAGTAAGTTTTCAGCTACTACTTTTGATGATTTTAATGATGCAACCAGGGAACTAAAAGAGCGGGGAATGAAATATCTTATCCTTGATCTCCGTGGCAATGAAGGAGGGTATTTAAAATCGGCTATTGATATGGCAGATGAATTTCTTGAAAAAGAAAAACTGATTGTCTACACAGAAGGTAACAATCAACCCAGGGAGTCTTTTTATGCAACCAATAAGGGTAAACTTGAAGATATTGATGTAGTAATATTAATTGATGGCGGTTCAGCCTCAGCCAGCGAAATTGTTGCAGGCGCTATTCAGGATAACGACAGGGGTTTTATAATAGGAAGACGTTCATTTGGAAAAGGATTGGTTCAACGGCAACTTGATCTTCTTGACGGATCAGCGCTTAGGTTGACCATTGCTCGGTATTATACACCCACCGGACGTTGCATACAAAGGCCATATGAGCGGGGAAACGGTTTTGAAGATTATTACAGCGAATCATATCATCGCTATATAAACGGTGAGCTGGAAGAGCAGGATAGTATACATTTTATTGATTCCCTTAAATATATTACTCCGGGAGGAAAAGTGGTTTATGGAGGTGGTGGGATTATGCCGGATGTATTTGTCCCCATTGATAAAGATGAAAGGTTGCAATATTTTAATAACCTCATACAAAAAGGCCTGATCTTTAGATTTGCATTTGATTATACCGATAAATATCGCAGTGATTTACAGCAGTATAAGAATTTTGAGAGTTTTAATAAACAATTTATAATATCTGATGTTTTATTTAACGAATTCATTGACAATGCTAATACAAGTGGTGTGAAGCAAGACGTTGAGGGGGTTGAATTTGCAAGAGATAGAATAAGAATAATGTTAAAGGCTTATATTGGCAGGAATTTATTTGATGATGAAGGATTTTATCCTATTTATCACACAATTGATAACATTTTTATTGAAGCAATAGAATCGTTTAACGGAAGCATAAATCAATACGGAAAAATCGATTAATTACTAACCTTTAAAATATATTAATTATGGCTTTTGAATTACCCGCATTACCATATGCAATGGATGCATTAGAACCATTCATTTCGAAACAAACACTTGAATTCCATTACGGAAAACACCACCAGGCTTATGTAAACAACCTGAATAATTTAGTTCCGGGAACTGAGTTTGAAGGTAAATCCCTGGAGGATATTATAAAAAGTTCTTCTGGAGGTATCTTTAATAATGGTGCACAAGTCTGGAATCATACTTTTTACTGGAATTGTCTTGCTCCCAATGCAGGAGGAACTCCCACAGGTACTGTTGAGGATGCTATTGTAGAAAGTTTTGGTTCATTTAATGAATTTAAAGACAAGTTTTCTAAAGCAGCTGCTACCTTGTTTGGCTCAGGCTGGGCATGGTTAGTGAAAAAATCTGATGGAAAACTTGAGATCATCCAGGAGAGCAATGCCGGCAATCCTATAAAAGATGGCCACACTCCGATTTTAACATGTGATGTTTGGGAACATGCTTATTACCTTGACAAACAAAACAGGCGTCCTGATTATATTGCAGATTTCTGGAATTTGATTGACTGGAATTCTGTAAAAAACAGACTGTAATTCAAGCTTGAAATGAATTTGAAACCTCTCTGGTCCAGGGAGGTTTTTTTATTCTACCGTAACTGATTTGGCCAGGTTTCTTGGCTGATCAACATTACAATCGCGCATTACTGCAATATGATAGGATAAAAGTTGAAGTGGAATCGTAGCCAAAAGTGGAACCAGTAATTCTTCTGTTTCAGGGACCTCTATGACATAATCAGCTAATTTCTTTACATCTTTATCTCCTTTTGTTACAATGGCAATGATCTTTCCTTTGCGTGCTTTAACCTCCTGAATGTTGGACATCACCTTGTCATATGTTCCCTTGTTGGTAGCAATTACAACCACCGGCATTTCCTTGTCGATAAGTGCGATGGGTCCGTGTTTCATCTCGGCTGCCGGATACCCTTCGGCATGGATATAAGAAATTTCTTTAAGTTTAAGCGCTCCTTCCAAAGCAACCGGAAAGTTGTATCCGCGACCAAGATACAGGAAGTTGCGCGTATAGGTAAAAACCCTCGCTAATTCCTTTAATTGATTGTCAACTTTAAGCGTTTCCTTAACTTTTTCAGGTATGGCTTCTAATTCGTTCAGTATCCTGTGAAACCTGGATTTTTCAATGGTTCCTTTCATATGTGCAATCCTTAGCGCCATTAAAGTAAGAATCGTAACCTGAGCTGTAAATGCTTTGGTAGATGCAACACCGATTTCAGGGCCGGCATGTGTGTATGTGCCGGCATGGGTTGCACGCGCTATTGAAGAACCGACCACGTTGCATATTCCGATAATGGTAGCTCCTTTTGATTTAGCCAATTCAATGGCTGCAAGTGTATCGGCAGTTTCACCTGATTGTGAGATAGCAATAACGATGTCATCTTCTGTTATAATAGGGTTCCTGTATCTGAATTCTGAGGCATACTCAACCTCTACAGGTACCCGTGCAAGATCCTCGAATAAGTATTCACCAACCAGGCCTGCGTGCCATGAAGTTCCGCAGGCAACAATAATTATCCTGTCGGCATTGGCCATTTTTTGTTCATAATCACTGATACCACCAAGCTTAACTATCCCTTTTTTAGCATTGACACGTCCCCGCATACTATCAAGAATAGAATGTGGTTGTTCGTATATTTCTTTTAGCATGAAATGATCGTATCCCCCCTTTTCGAGCTGGCCAAGATTCATTTCAAGTTTTTGAACATATGCTGTTTTATCTTTATTCGTGATTGTTTTAATTTTTATCTTTCTGTTTTTTCTAACACAAACTACTTCTTCTTCATCAAGGTAAACAACATCATGCGTATATTCTGCAATAGGTGTAGCATCTGAAGCGAGATAAAAATCATCATCCCCAATTCCTATTACCAAAGGACTCCCTTTTCTGGCGGCAACAAGCATATCAGGGTCTTCTTTTGAAATAACCACAATAGCATAAGCTCCAACTACCTGGTTTAAAGCAATTCTTACAGCTTCATCCAGACTAACTTTTTCATTATTTCTGATATCCTCGATCAAATGAATTAAAACTTCCGTATCCGTATCACTTTCAAAATGATATCCCCTTTTCATTAACTCTTCCTTAATGGAAGCATAGTTTTCAATGATTCCATTATGGATAATGGCCAGATTTTTTGATTGAGAATAGTGCGGGTGTGCGTTGGTGTTGTTGGGTTCTCCGTGTGTTGCCCACCGTGTATGAGCAATGCCTATGGTACCGGTTGTGTCTTTATCTTTAACAAAATTTTCCAGATCTGAAACCTTACCTTTGGTTTTGTAAAGTTTCAAATCACCATCTATAAGAGCTATACCTGCACTGTCATAACCCCTGTATTCCAAACGGTATAAACCTTTCATTAAAATGGGAAACGCTTGCTTAGGTCCTACATATCCAACAATACCACACATAAACTAGGTTTTAAAAACGTGCAAAGATAAATATTATTCCGGTTTAGAAAATAATTTTGAAGTGATATTCTTTACTCCAAATCGGTGTATATAAGTTCAAGTCTCATGTTTTGAGGAAGTAAAGGATCTGTTCCATACAACATCGACTCGTTGGCTTTAATTGTTTTACTTGAAATGTAAAATCTCAATCCATAGTCGGGAGATCCATTTAATACCTCCTGAATGTATAATGAAATCCTGAATAAATAGGAGTTATTACTTTCGTTAAAACCACCGCCAAAATAATTATCACCTTCTCCCTGATCATCTGTAAACATGATGTCACCATCCTCATTAAGCCTAAATAATACTAAACTGCTTGCAGGAGGCAGTTCTTCGCTTGTTTCTTCAATAGGTATAATGAGCCTGGCCTCATTGATAACATATCGTTCAGAACCAACCCAATTGCTTAAACCAGGAAAAGTTACCGTTGTTTGAACTCCAGCTAATCCCTGTAAATACAAGTTTTGCGTTCCGGCTGTAGTGTCATTATTTTCAACCTGAGTTAAAAAGTTTTGATTTAAGCTTAAAGCATAGTCATGTTCGAATTTTCCTATCCGTGCATTATTCAGATTGATTTCCAGTTCATATTCCAGACTGTCGTTATAATATATTGTAACATTCGATCTTTCGTCCAATAGATTAAAATAGAGTATAGCTCCTTCACCCGGCGTAGTCACGCTTTGGGAAGATACATGTATTCCTTTAAAATATTCAAGAAAACTATCGTTGGATTCTAAAACATTGTTGTCTTCAGGATTCAATATCATATTTATAAAATCTTCATTTAACGGAATGCGCAACTCAGCCGCCGCAAGGGATGAGTCTGGAAGCATGACGCTATCATTTGGATGTGGGATAAAGTTATAATTTGCAAAAATTGTATCAGAGGGCAATAATTCGATATTGGAGTAATATGTACTATCCTTAAAAAAACTTTGACCAACCAAACTAACCTTAGCAGTTTGGGTAGTGTTTATATTTCCGTAATAGCCATAATAAACAAGGGTTAAAATGGCAGAATCGCCTTGTGGGTCATTTCCAAAGCTGGGTAAAACATCTCCCAGACGAAGTTGGGAATAAAAACTCGCATCAGTGCTTCCGAAATTTATTGTCCGCATACTCCCCAAAAGGTTTAAGGTTGTTTCATCAGACATAACTGAATCTTCCTTGGAAGAATATGCAAAAACAGAAAATGCTGTGTCGCCTATAAAAAGTTGATTGTCATCAACAAGATCAACACCGATTGAATTGGGTTCTTTGTTACAGGTTGTGAAAACCAGTAATACTAATATTACAGATATTATGGTTGAGAAAAATATTTGTAATGCTTTCAATTTAAATTATTAAGTGAATGGTTAGAAAACAGGTTCCTCTCTTATCCCAGGATTTTGTCATAGAACTGATTATACGAATCAATGTAATTATCCATCGGTTGAAACCCAAGTATAGGTTTTGAGAATGTTTTAAGATATTCTTCAACTTCAGGATTTACATTTTCGGAACCGTAAATAACGGCATCGGAATAATCTATTGCTGCTTTAATTAAATTAGAATATGTTGGATTTTGATAATGAGTGAGGTCTTTATTAGTTATACCATCAAGTTTTATTTTTTTAGCAAAATCATCACTAAGTGTTTCTGGGAAATCATCGTCATAAACCGAAAAGATGATTTTGGATTCAGTAAATATAGGATTATCTTTAAATGCCTTTTTAATATAAATCGGAACCAAACTGGTCAACCATCCATGGCAATGTACAATGTCCGGTGTCCATCCTAATTTTTTTACTGTTTCCAGAACGCCTCTGGAGAAAAATATTGCTCGCTCATCATTATCAGCAAAAAACTTTTCGTTTTTATCCTTAAACTTAAATTTCCTGAGAAAATAATCTTCATTATCAATAAAGTAAATCTGCATGCGGGCTTGTTGGATAGAGGCAACTTTTATAATCAATGGATGATCATTATCATTAATTATAAGATTCATGCCTGATAAGCGAATAACCTCGTGTAATTGGTTTCTTCGCTCGTTTATATTTCCAAACCTGGGCATAAATGTTCTGATTTCCTTTCTTCTTTCTTGAGTTCCTTGCGGGAGATACCGGCAAATAGTACCCATTTGACTTTCAGGAAGGTATGGCATGATCTCTTGTGTGACGAACAGTATTTTAGTTTTTTCCATAGAAACGTAAGTTGTTATCTTAAAAAGGGTTGCAAAAGTAGTAAAAATTTATATCATTATCAATTTTTTCCAAATTTGAATTTTATCCTTAGCACTTAACAGATCTTTTATCACATAAAATGGAAATCAGGTTCTTATTTCTATCCGCTTAGATTGACAAATGTTTTTTCTGAATATTATTTTTATAATTATAAATAATCTCATCTAACCAATTGATATTTAATCAATTTTTAATGAAACCTTTTGTCTTCTTTTTCCGTTTCATGCTGGATAAATAACTTTAAAGATATAATAAAATTGTATATTAAATTTCCTAATTATTAATAAATGTTAAAAAGTAGTACTATGAAGAAATTTACACTAATGTTATTGGTGTCATTTTTTGTATTGAATTTTGCACCATTAAAAGCTCAAGTTAATGACGATATTGTCAATGCAATAGTTATCCCACATTCAGTAACCTGGGTCTCAGGAGACGCTGAATACACCACAGTTGGAGCATCCGCTGATATGAATGCAGCCAGTTGCTGGAACACAAATCCGGATTATAATGTTTGGTTTACTTTCCAGGCTACTTCAACAGATATAGATTTGGTTGTAGATCGTGGTGGCAACAAGGGTACGATACGAAGGGTCAATCTTGCAATCTGGGAATCGGATGGAACTACAGAGGTTGCTTGTAATCGTTATGTAATTCTAGACGACGATGTAGAAATTAATATAACAAATTTGGTAGTAGGTGACTGGTACTATATATCAGTCGACAATAATGGTTTAGGCCACAGAGGTACATTTACCCTTTCACAAACCAGTTATGATTACTATGAAGGCGCTATTGAGATTCCTCATACACCAGGATGGTGTTCTGCTGATGCAGAATTCACTACTGTAGGTGCTACACCAGACAGAAATGCAGGTAGCTGTTGGAACACAAGCCCGGACTATAATGTTTGGTTTAAGTTTCAGGCTACTTCAACATATATTAGCGTAATAGTAGATCGTGGTAATGAAAAGGGTACGCTTCGTCGTGCCAATGCTGCAATTTGGGAATCCGATGGATTAACAGAAGTAGATTGTAACCGGTATGTAGTTCAAAGTGACGATGTGACGGTTACTGCAACAAATCTAATTCCCGGTAACTGGTATTATGTTTCGGTTGATAATAATGGATTAGGACATAGAGGTACCTTTACATTATGCATAAATAGTGGTCTTGACTACGATTTTTACGAAGGCGCTATAGTAGTGCCCCATGCAGACTGGTGTTCATTAGATGCAGAATATACCACAGTAGGCGCAACGCCTGACAGGAACGCAGCCAGTTGCTGGAATACATCTCCCAATTACAACCGTTGGTTCACCTTCCAGGCCACCAGCCAGTTTATCAATATTACGGTAGACCGGGGCGGTGCCCAGGGCAGTATCAGAGGAGTCAACTTAG
>JAIOTR010000337.1 GCA_021106665.1 Bacteroidales bacterium | reverse complement strand
GTACGTTTGAACGGTCTTACAGGCATTACCATCACCAAACTGGATGTACTCGGAGGTCTTAAATCACTTGACATATGCACTTCATATGAATTTGAAGGCAAGGTTGTAAAAGATTTTCCTGCCGGCCTGAAAGTCCTTGCCGGATGCAAACCAATTTGTGAAACCTTGCCTGGATGGTCAGAGGATATTTCAGGTATTAGAAAAATTGAAAATCTTCCTGAAAATGCAAGAAATTATTTAAAGAGAATTGAAGAACTTATCGAAACTCCAATAGATATAGTATCAGTAGGCCCGGGAAGGGAAGAAACAATAGTCATAAAAAATCCTTTCCAATAATTATTCAGACAGCAAAGTAATCCGCCGCAGGTGTACCAAATATAAGATGAGCAAAGCAAAATCCTGACAGCATTTTTACCAGCAGAATATTGTTCTTTACAATTCACCGCACACTGAAAAAGTGTAACAGGAAATCCGGAAACATCCCGAAACGTTTTGGCTGCTGTCTAATTTGAATTTAAGATCCGGCGCATTTTCACTCGTTTTTCAGATAACGAGATGATCCTTCAGTAATTGAATAACCAACTATGCACCAATCAAGCTTTTATCAACTAACCTTTCCCCGGCTTTAATCTTGTAGTTAATGTATTCAAAACAGTAAAGTTTAATTGACATAATAACATAAATGATAATTATTACTAATAGTATTTTTAAAGTGTACTGTTCGAGTAAATTAGATTTTTAATATATGTTGAGCAATAATTTCAAACCAAAGAATATAATCTAATATTTTATAAGGAGATAATAAAATGATCTATATAAATAAAATAAAAATAACATTGTATAGCCTGCTGGTTTTTCTTCTGATACTCGGTTTTGTAGGATGTTCTTCCAAGTATGCCTATTTTCAACGTAGTTATGAAATAACCGATACTTTTGAAAATTACAAAATTCTTTCTGATTACAACTACTTTTATACCGGATCTGACATAAAACCCCTTGCTATAATCGGACTTAATCAGGACTTTACACTTGTAGACGGAAAATGGAAACCCCTGAGTCTTACAAGTGAAAAACTAAAAAATCTAATCGAAAACATGATATTTCAGGACGGCTCTGAATACAAGATTAATCCAAACGGTGCCACTATTTTAACCTCTGATGGCATAAAAATAGCGATCTGGTACTCTGCTTGGGAGTATAGTAATGTTATCATGGGTGAAGGCAATAAGGTTGATATCCATAAACCAACGCTTATTTTCAATCGTACCATAAAAGAGAAGGACGATTAATATCCGTCACTAACTTTAGCGTTACCGTGCGAAGTCGTCATTATTGTTTGACATTTAAAACTTAATAGCATAAATACAAACCAAGTCGGGACGTGGCTCAGCCTGGTAGAGCACAGCGTTCGGGACGCTGGGGTCGCTGGTTCAAATCCAGTCGTCCCGACCACCTACTTGCTCTAAATTGCTGTTTATTCGTAAGGACATCCTGAACAATGTGACCACTTTGTGACCACTTTTCAGGATTTTCTTTTTTATATTGCATGCTAGGTTTAACAACGTTATAATTATCTAATAAACGTAATAGCAGCATCTGCTCTTTTATTTATCATCTCATTTTCATAAATTGTTAAGTCCTTGTAATAATTTCTTTCTATATATCTAATCCAAATTCGTGAGTTTTCACTTGGGTATTTTACATACGTTTTAGCTATATATTTCCCATTCTCAACTGTGGCTAATGCTGTTCTCCACTGCCTATTACCTAATTTTTCAAGTTTTTTATTATAATAACCATCGTAATCAAACACTGTGTTCGGGTAATAAAACCAGTTGGTTGGTAATTCGCTAAATACTACATATAACCATGTATTTCTATTACTATGTTTCCATATAAATATTTCCCTTTTTTCCGATGATGTCATACTTCCTTCCGCTGAATTACCAAACATATAACCTGACTTACCGTCTGTTTTATAAAACCCTTCATCTAATTTTAACATAATGCTTGGATTTGTAGTTGAAAAAATATTACCAGGTAATACTTCTCTTTTTGCTTGAAACGCTGCACAACTAATAAATAAAAACATAACAGTTAATATACTTAAACTTTTTAATAACTTTTTCATTTTTTCCTCCTTTTATTTTAAATCGATATTTCGGCCTCAAGCATCGTTATCTGTTCAAGCATTTTTCATACTTCAATTGATATTTTCATCTCATATTTGCCTAATGTAATTTCCAAGTTTTGGCACTTTACATACATCAAAAAACACAATTAATGCAACAAATTGAAATTTTTCTGAATGTTATGCGATAACTTATTGTCCAGGCCGCCAGTGACGTTTAACACATTGCCCCAATCGAAGCCTAATCTTAATTATCGCTGAACTTTTGCATTTTCGCTATTTTCTTTCTCTCAATCCTTCAAATCCAGTCGTCCCGACCAAAAAATATTAATTATTAGCCGGATATTTGCAATCCTGCTTTTTTTCTTATCTTGGTTATATCTACTCATAGAATCTAACCCGTATATTTCATGAATCTATTTCTCAAACCACTCAATATCGCTTGCAAATAAACTTTTTACGTGCTTGTCAATAATTGATGAGTTCGTAAAAAATATCGCCGATGGTGCCCGCAGTAAATGCCCTTGGGGTGCTAAGTAGTCCGCCGCAGGCGGACCATATACCCCCGCTAAAAATCAGCGGGATAAAAAGGCGCAGTGGTTTTTCAGGGACGATGCAATACATGTAGTATGCCGAGTGTCTGAAAAACCGCTGCAACGCAGTAGATGGGACTTTCTACGACGCCATCAATAATTGTTGATAATATTTTTCTT
>JAIOTR010000375.1 GCA_021106665.1 Bacteroidales bacterium | reverse complement strand
TGAATGCTGATACACAATCCCCCAAGTTAAATAAAATGGCTGATTGGGCTACAACCTTTGGTTGTGCTTCGGTTTGTGTTAACCCGGTTGAGGCTGATACATTGCCTGCCTTATTGAAAGGTACAAAAGTTAAGGAATGTTATGTAATAGATTTTCCGTTAGGGAAAATGGATATTGAAATGAAAGCAGCGCTCACAGCTCATACTGTTAAGAAAAGCCGTGAGTATAGGGGTGAAGGGAAAGGGTTTATCGATTTGGATATGGTGATCAATGTGGGGCGATTTAAAAAAGATCCTGATTACACATTAGAAGAAATAAATGCTATTTGTGATGCAGCGGATGGCGAACATGTAAAAGTTATTGTCAGGTCAGCTGAATTAACAGAAAAAGAGCTTTATAAAGTATCTGAAATTGTAGCTTCTTCCAGGGCACATTTTATAAAAAACTCAACAGGAATGGATGGTTACGGAGCAATGCCCGAGCATATACGAATTATGAGGGAAGTTGTCGGTAATAGTATGGGTGTGAAAGCTGCAGGTGGAATTTCTGATGCCATGACTGCCATGCGTTTGATATATGCGGGTGCTCCTGAAGAATCATTACAAACGCCTGAACTGTTCAGGTTGGGTACGAGTAAACCATTAACAATTATTACTTCCATGGGATGGTTGCGGCACAATACGGATGACTGGATAGATGCGGGTATAATACCTTGTACTATTTGCCCTTTTCACCACACCGGAAAACTCAGGGTCGAAATTCGTGAAGCCAGCAATCGCCGGTGTCAGAGTTGTAAGTTTAAGGAATACCGGAAACATAAAGAATTTTAGAAATAAACAATATGAAAACAATAAAAGGCGGATATTTTGGTCGGTTGCTAAGGGTTAACCTGAGTGATCTCTCATATAAAGCAGAAGAAATACCTGAAAAACTATTGATTGATTTTATTGGCGGCAGGGGCCTTGGTTCTAAAATTTTATTTGATGAGCTACCGGCAAATGCTGATCCCATGGGACCTGAAAATAAACTGATCTTTGCCACCGGGCCACTAACCGGGATCAATGCTCCAACAACCAGCCGGTTTGCTGTTGTAGCAAAATCTCCCCTTACCGGAACAATTGGTGGTTGTTCATCAGGAGGTCACTTCGGTATCGACCTGAAATCAACAGGGTATGATGTTTTGGTAGTGGAAGGTATAGCAAAAATCCCATGTTACATCTGTATTATTGACAATAATGTTGAGATTCGGGATGCTTCGGGGCTGTGGGGTAAAAATACACATGAAACAACGGATGCTTTATTAAGTGAAACCGACTCCAAAGCAGGTATTGCATGTATCGGCCCGTCAGGGGAAAATGAGCAACTGATCGCTGCGATCATGAATGAAAAAAACCATGCTGCAGGACGTGGAGGTTTGGGGGCCGTGATGGGATCAAAAAAGTTGAAAGCCGTTGTTGTGAGCGGAAACAATAAGACACCCGTTGGTGATAAAGATATTGTAGATCGTGCTATTAAGCAATGGCGGATATTCGTTGGAGAAGCTCCATTAACAAAAGATGTATTAAAAGAATATGGAACACCGGCGCTTGTGAATACCATTAATCATGATGGGTCATTTCCATCCTATAATTTTCAGGAAGGTGTATTTAATGATGCTGAATCATTATCCGGGGAAACATTCAAAGAACTTTATTTTGTAAAACGGCAACCCTGTGCCGGTTGTCCTATTGCGTGTGCCCGTCTAACAGCAACTCCTGAGCGGGAAGGTAAAGGCCCTGAGTTTGAAACCATCTGGTCGTTTGGCGCTTCCTGTGGTGTAAACGATTTGGAAAAGATCATCCATGCCTATTACAATTGCAATGAATATGGTTTCGATACCATCTCTGCTGGAAATACGGTTGCCTGTGCCATGGAGATGTCTGAAAAAGGATATTTCCCGGAACCTGTTATGCAGCAGATCAGAGAGGATATTGGCAGAGATCTAAAGTTTGGAGATGCAGGGGCCATTGTTAAGTTAAGTGAGTTGATCGGTAAAAATGAGGGTTTTGGAAAAGAATTGGGTTTAGGTAGTTCACGACTTGCTGAAAAGTACGGCCACCCTGAAGTTGCTATGCATGTTAAAGGCCTGGAACTTCCTGCTTATGATCCGAGAGGTTTTCATGGAATGAGTTTAACTCTCGCTACAAATAATCGGGGAGGATGTCATTTACGGTCTTACCTTGTGAGTACAGAAGCATTGTCAACACCTTTTCCCATCAACCGATTTGAGAAAAAAGGAAAAGCAGGATTGGCCAAATTATACCAGGATTTAACTACTACTATAGATTCTATGGTTGCCTGTTTGTTTACTTCTTTCGCACTAAACCCCGATTTGTATGCAAAATTGGTTGGTACTGTTATGGGTATAGAGATGGATGGAAATGACCTTTTGAAAACAGGTGAAAGAATCTGGACGATTGAAAGGCTTTTTAATTTACGGGAAGGTAAATCCAGAAAAGATGACACCTTGCCCGACAGGGTTTTGAACCAGCCATTTACTTCGGGTCTCTCCAAAGGTTATAAAATTGAATTTGATGAACTTTTGGATGAATATTATCATGTACGCGGATGGAACAATGAGGGAGTTCCTGAAAAGGAGAAACTGGAGGAGCTTGATTTGGTTTAATAATTTTCAGCAAAGAACAGCACTGGAGTGGTGGGTTACAAGATGACAGCAGGCGAATAGATATAACACAATTACAGATTAACAAGTAAAATATTACTCAATATTCACTAATGCGTTAGTGATTTAATTATTGTATTTCACTAATCGGTTAGTGAATTTATTAACCAAAATCACTAATAAGTTCGTAATTATATATATCTTTGCATAAAAATTGAATTCAATGGAAAGATTAGAGAGATTATCAAACGAATTGATTCGCAGGGTTCCAATGGAATTTACACGATATATTTCGAAAGAAATTAATTGGGACGATCAACTTATAGGAATTTCAGGTGCACGAGGATGTGGCAAGACAGTTATGCTTTTACAGTATTTAAAAAAACTACCAAAGAGTATAAATGCTTTATATGTGAGTCTTGATGATATTTTCTTTTCCAAAAATAATCTGGTTTATTTTGCTGAAGATTTCCAAAAAAGAGGTGGGGAATATTTGTTGGTTGATGAGGTTCATAAATATCCTAACTGGTCGCAGGAATTAAAAAACATCTATGATAGTTATCCGGAACTGAAAATAATTTTTACCAGTTCATCTGCACTTGAAATATATAGGG
>JAIOTR010000018.1 GCA_021106665.1 Bacteroidales bacterium | reverse complement strand
TGTTGCATCTCGCAACTCTATCAGAGCCCAATCAACTATATCAGTACCCGGTATTGCAACTACTGATTCAGTTCCTGCATAAAACCATGGCTCAACATTAAATGGTTGATCTAAAGGAAGCACAGAAATCAAATCAGTATTCATAGTACTACCATTATTATACGGACCTTCCAGGAAAACTGTGATATCCAAATCAATATAGGGAACTGAAACATTAATATAATCAATTTTGGTTTCAGTATCGCTACCGCTAATATTTGTGGCTGTTAATTCAACAGCATAATAACCTGCAGCATCAAATTGCACCTGTGGATTTTTTGAATTGGAATTTGTTATGCCCATATAGGTTACAGTTGGCGGATTGAAAGTCCAGTCCCATGTATCTGGATCATTGGTTGATAGATCAGTGAAGTTAACTGTTTCTCCAATTCCAGGAGCAATATTGTCTGCTTCAAAGTCCGCTACAGGTGGAGCAATACCCGGAATAACATTAACCGAATAATCTTCAACCTCTCCGTAAGTTGTTGGGCCACAAGGATCACCACAATCAGAGTCGAAATATTTTATTCTCACTCTCATCTTGGTCGTACCAAGTGAAGCACTACCAGGAACATCAAAAGTAAATGTACCCTGCCCGTCATCGTCAACTTCGCAAACAATGTTCTCCCCTGTATCGTAAAAATCTCCATCCTGGTTCCAGTCAATCCAGACTCCAAGATCTTCTCCACCGTACACAGCACCATTCTGTACTGTAATAGATACACCGGTTTGGTTAAGGGCAACATCAGTTGAAAGATAAGTAAAATCAGAATAAAAATCCTGCCCGGTTGAATTATTTATTGTTCCCATCTGAACGTTGCTTATATACATGAAACTTCCACCACCATACGCTCCGCAATAATATGAAGCAGTAATGTAATTTAATTTAGTTTCTGTATCACTACCATTTGCATTTGTTGCTGTTAAGGATACTGTGTAAACTCCATCAGCATTAAACTGAACTTGTGGATTTTGAGAGGAAGAATTCGTACCGCCTACATAAGTAATTGTTGAGGGCGTGAACGACCAGGACCAGGAAGTAGGATTTTCGGTAGAAAGATCAGTAAAATT
Source organism: Bacteroidales bacterium (assembly GCA_021106665.1). Lineage (GTDB taxonomy): Bacteria > Bacteroidota > Bacteroidia > Bacteroidales > JAADJA01 > JAADJA01. Next base: position 1,562 of record JAIOTR010000018.1, on the reverse strand, counting down.
TACTGTTTGCCCTATTTGAGGAACGGGATTATCTGCTTCAAAATCGGCTTCTATTTGAGGAGGACCACATTGACTTATATAGCTATTTAGACAAGATAATGTCGGGGGCCAGCAAATATCAAAATGTATTGTTCTATCAGGACAAATAACAGCATACGTTGGATATCCGTAAAAAGTCTGACCTGCTATTACTACATTCTTTGCTGCAGGTCCCCCGCCCTGAGTTCCAGCAGCAGGAAATGTTTGTCCGTATGTAGCTTTAAAAGCATTTATTTGTGAATTATTATCTGAAGGCGAAAGAGCCCACATTAATACACCATTTTGCCCAGCTCCTAAACTTTGATATATACTTTCAAGTGTGGTAGCGTGGGAATTACAAGCGGGTCAAGTGGTAAAAAACAGATCAATAATGACTGTATTACCCAAGTCAAGTTGATTATAAAGATTCCATGTATTACCTTGCGAATCAGTGATAGTGAAATCGCCAACAATGTCAGTAGCATCAGTGGTTTCAGGTGGTTTGTAATCTTCAGGCATACACCTTTCATTAACATTGTCTTGGGCATATGTTACAATAACCTCAAGTAATAAAAGTCCTAATAATAAATTTCTCATTTGTTTTTTTGTTAATACATGAATTTATATTCATATGACCAGACAAATATATGTATTAAATCGTTTATAGCTCCAAAATTTTTATGAAGAGGTATTTATAAATAAAAATTTCTTGATTTGGCCATGAATTCTGATGAACATTAAAGAGTTGAAAAACAAAAGCTTCTGGCATATTGCCAGAAGCTTTTGTCATGTTTTATGATATCAAATAATATTATTCTGGAATCTGGCTCCCTTCTCCAATATTAGGAAACCAGTTATCATTTTTATCCTTATTCTCTGCATGTCCATCAAGATTGTAATCACTATCAAGATATCCCTTGGAACCCGCTTCATTTTCCCAAAGTGGTGATTTATCCAAAGCATCCACCTCTCCGTTGCGATTACCATCACCACCATACATTCCCCAAATTCCAGAACCCATAAACTTTTGTGCTGCTGAGCCATAGGCCTTTCCGTCTGCTTCTGAAAAATCATAAGCGTATATTCCACCATTTTCTTCAAGGCCAAATGCAGTCATAATACTTAAATGATTCCTGTGATGAATAACCACATACAGTGAATCTGTTACTGAACTGCTAAAATGCAAAACAGGATTTCCATCAATATCGACAATTTTTCCATTATTTCTGATAAAGGCTGCCTGCCAATCAAAATCAGTTGTTCCATCGGCAAGGGATGCGGTGGTGGCTTCACGTAACTCAATAAAAATCCAATCAACAATATCAGTACCCGGAATAGAAGATACGCTTTCATCGCCATTATAATACCAGGGATCAACATTAAACGGCTGGTTTAAAGGAAGCATAGGAATCAATTCAGTATTCATAGAACCACCATTGAATGGACCTTCCAGAAAAACAGTAATTTCCAGATCAATGTACGGAACTGCAACATTAATATAATCAACTTTTGTTTCGGTGTCGCTTCCACTGATGTTTGTGGCT
>JAIOTR010000502.1 GCA_021106665.1 Bacteroidales bacterium | reverse complement strand
AATTTCATCCTGTATTTTTGTAAATTCAGTGATGCTTGAAAGCGGATAAAAAAACATTAAAACAATTGCAATTACTGCTAAAGCGAGAAATAGTGTTTGTATTCTTTGAATCATTTGATCATGTATTTTGTATTCGGCAAAAATAGTAATCATTTTTTCTCTTTTCTTTTTTTCCTCTGAAAGAGATCGCTTATTTTACTAAACTCCTGAGTGTAGAAAACACCAACTCCTTGGGTATATGGAGCATAGCTCCGATAGAGATAATCGTTATTGGATCGGTTGAATGCTTTTGCACGGAATCGGCCATCCCTGGTAATTTTTACTTCTACTGTAACTTCACCGACAAAATCGTTGGTATTTTGTGCACTTTCGCTTCCCCTAACGCCAACATTGCCATCAATCATGACCCTTTCGTCAAAAAGTTGTGTAGATAAAGCAACTTCAACTTCGTTTGCTGTAAGCTGATCACCTGGCCTGTAATTAATCCCAATATCAAAATCGTTGCTGATTTGTGAAAGCCAGTTATTGATCTGGTTTGTGATCAATGAAAAAGTATTAAATCCGACAGACCCGGAGCTGCCTGAACTATAACTAAAACTATTCAATACCATAAGTGATATTACTTGTTGACTCATCATGGCCTGATCATTTGTATCAAGACGTGAATAAATATATTGTTTAGATTCATCACTTAAACCCGGAAATTCAATTGTGAACCTTATTTCAGGATCAGACAATTTATTGGATAAAGCCATCACACAATCAACAGGGATACGTGTTGCTGAATCTTGTGCAGGGCCATACTCACCTAAAGTGGTTTTAATTTTATATACTGCTATAAGATCGATTTGAGCATTATATGGGTCACCATCCCATTCCAATTTACTTCCCCGCCTGATATCAAAATTACGATTAAGAATACTTTGTAAAGTAAGAAACAAATTACCCCGGTTTATTATATATTCACCATCCATAGTTAGTTCGTTTGCAGGTGTAATTCCCATAATTATATTTCCACTTCCATTCCCCCTGATATTTCCCATCTGGTAAGGCAAAAATATTTGTATGTCTGCATCGGTAGTTACATCTAAATCCATCTTCAGCGATAGTCCCTTTGAATTTACATCATAGTCTGGTTTGGTAATGGCAGTATCTTCTTCATTATTAACAAATATAATATAATCATTGCTTATCACTTCTGTTCCATAAGATACTGGTATGAAAACATTTGTACCCTTCTCCGTTTTGGCAGCGATATCCAGGATTAATTCATCTGGAGGTCCATAAATATGAATATCACCGGTGCCAAAGGCTTTTCCATAAAATGCTTTGTTTTGGGATCTTATGGTATTAAGACCTGCAATTTTATTTGCATTGAATTTCAAATCAAAACTTAAATCTTTAAAATGATTATGATATAAGCTTCCGGTTGCTGTTGCCTGGTTGTTAAGTGAATCGTAAATGATAATGTCATCAAAATAGATAATATTTTTATCAAAGTAAATTTTATCAGCAAAAGAATAAGACACATTTAAATAATCAATATGCATCTCTGTTCTCATCAGGTTGATTTCACCAATAATATTTGGCTCAATATTAGATCCGGATAAAGCAACTTCTCCGGTTGCCAAACCTGATAATTTCGAGCTGAAGCTTTTCACAAATGGCTGAAGTGTAACAAGCTTATAATTGTTCAACTTAATATCTATATCAAAGTTATCTTCTTCACGTTTTGGGAAATAAGTTCCGGCGACTTGTAAAGTTTTACTTTTTCCGATATTACCGGAATATATTATTTCGGCCAGGACATCAAAAGCTTCATTGACCGGATCCCAGGTGCTGATAATTTTAGCTTCTCCCAGTTCCTCTTTATTGAAATATAAATCTGAAATAAATAAGTTGGACAATAAAGCCGGTGAACTATAAAAATCAATAATTTTTGCATTTCCATCAATAATACCATCCAAATCAATATTACTTCTTTTGGTGATCTGATCAAAATTTGACAAATTAAAATTATCAAACCCGATTTGTAAAGTATCATTAATATTGTGTGATATATTACCGTTAACCATCAAACCTTGATCAATGCTTTGAAATGCAACATTATCAAATTGAAAACTGTTTGTATCGATATGAATGGAATTTTCAGGACTCATTCTCCAGAGAGTGTCATTTATAGCTATCTCTCCCTTCACAAATTTTATGGCCATCTTCTTTTTGTTGTAAATAGCCAAATGACCCTCTATTTCTCCAAAATTTCTCGTACTCTTGTTCTTATTATCCCAATCAATAGCAAATTGGATTGAATCGTTTCTGGCTTTGAATTTTGTATTCAGGGAATCAAAATATATTGAATCAGTAAAAATAAATTTTTCAATGCTATTTGATAAAATAATTTCACCATTTTCAATATCTAAATCAATAAAACAGTTTTTAAACTTTCTTCCATGATATTCAATTTCTTCAGCATACCCATCCAGAAACAGATTATTAACCCTGGAGCTGAATCCACCTGATAAAATGGCACCATCCGACAAGGCTAACTCCGGGAGAAATAATTGTGTTACCGGTGCAGTATTTTTTAATTCTATATCAAAAACAAAATCCTGAATATTCAGCAGACTATCCACAATTGAAACGTCCATGATAAGGGTATCCAAATACTGATTTACAAAATTGTTGAAATGATGAGGCAACTCCATCATTTTAAACTTACCCTCAATTGATGCATCAACGATATCAGAAAACAACCTTACAAGTGAAAAGTCATATGCATCACGTGTAATACTAAGGTAAAAGTCGTTCATTGTATATTTTTCTCCCTTTTCAGTGTAAACCGTACTATCAATATTAATAATGCCTTGCATCTCATCAAGATTATCACCTATAATATTAATATCCATGATAGTTGAAAGGTTCATGGAACTATCCCTGTTTGCAATATTTATTTTCTGCAACTTTGCATCTTTTATTTTAGCGATGAAATTATAACTGGGAATATTGGAACTATAGTCTATAATTCCATTAAAATCAAGCTGCCCATAATCATCATTCACATTTACATTTCCTATAAATTTTTGATCGTTTAAATTTCCGGCAATAACTATTTCATTATAAATATTGTCAAAGAACTCAAGTGAATCAATTATGCCATCCATTTGGATATCCATTTTTTCAAAAGTCAGTCCTGTTCCAGTAATATCTGCAGTTACATCAAGTCTTTTCACATACTCTTCAACATTCATAAACTTTCCAAAGTTAAAATCATTAGCAGCAATCTTTCCCTTGTATTCTGTGGTGTTCAAATCATTTACACGAAGAAGCATATCAGTATTGATATGTCCGATATCGGTTTTAAAATCCGCGTACGAAACAAAGTCATTATAAAATCCGGTAAATTTTCCTTTTATTTTTATTTGCCCCAAAGGAGTAAACAAAGAGGGTAAATCAATATTTTGTACTACAGGAAGATTGAATGCCTTTATATCTCCTATACCTGTAGTGAAGTTACTTATGGATAAATGTGAAAATGTTTCATTTATATCAGGAATCCCATTCATTTGTACATTTCCCCTGAACTGAGTATTGTCCCCAAAAGCAAACTTGAAATTTCGTGCTTTAAAATTGTCAACTGTACCACTAATTTCCCCGGATATTTTTATTCTGTTGTCCATTGCGTACATCACCGGAGCAAAATATCCAATCTCGGTAAGATTAATAGTAGAAGGGCGAATAACTGACTCAATGCGGACTTGCTGAAGAAAATATTTATATTCCTTAAAACTATTGAATGAAAATTTAAGGTCGAGATCAATATCATTTTCCGGTGTTAAAAGAAGTAAATTTTGAGCCTGCAAAATCTGTGGGCCAATTTTAAAATTACAGGATAAGCTATTAACCAAAAAACCACTTTTCTCATAAAAGGACAGGTGATGAATATCTACATTTAAATGGTTATCTTCAATTACAGCATTTCCAGCAACTAACTGTTCTATATGGAGATCAATATCCATAAAATTAACTCCATCCCTATCAATATCTATATTCTGGTTTTCGAATATAAACCTTGTATCAGACAAGGTAAGGTCTTTCAAAACAAGATATAGGCTTTTCTTCTTATCGCTGGAAGAATCATCAATGTAAGTCTTGTCATCCGGGGATTTATCCCGAATTAAATAGTCAACAATAAATTTGAAATTGATATCATCATTGCCTTTGTACTTCCTAAATCGTATAACTGCATTTTCTAACTCAATTTTATCGATATCAAAATCGGTATTTCTAAAATTATAATTGAAAAATTTGATTGAAAATCTTTTCGTGTATAACAAAGTATCGTTTTGTTGATCCTGAATCATAAGGTTTTTTAACAACAAGCTTTTAAATGATCGTATTTCAAGTCTATCAATCTTTATTTCAGTATTAAGTTCTTTCTTTAGGTATGAGGTAGTTATGCGGGCAAGCAAGGTTTGAGTAAAAGGATTTCGTACCAGCATTATAATCACAACAATGGTAACGACAATTGCCGTTATTATATAAATGAATGACGTATATAGAGCTTTTAATTTAATACTTTTGTCATTTTAAGTTTACTAAGTACAGCCAAGTTACGAAATTCAATAAGAAATTCGAGTTTTTTAAATCTTTGTTTATAATTTACAAACAATTACTTGTGCAAAATTAATACTGATAACGTTTCGATAAAATGAAAACATATATACTTGGTATAGAATCTTCATGCGATGATACGTCAGCAGCAGTCATTGAAAATAACAAGATTCTTGCCAATATAATGGCCAATCAGACGGTTCACAAAAAGTATGGTGGGGTTGTTCCTGAATTGGCATCAAGGGCACACCAACAGAATATCATACCGGTTGTTGATTCAGCTTTAAAAGCCTCAGGAATAAGTAAACATCAATTAAATGCCATTTCCTTTACGCGTGGACCGGGACTTCTGGGTTCTTTACTGGTAGGAACATCTTTTGCCAAATCATTTGCCCTTGCGCTTGATTTACCTTTGATTGAAGTTGACCACTTACAGGCGCATATCCTGGCTCATTTTATTCAGAATAAGGAGGGATCCAAAAAAATACCTGATTTTCCATTTTTATGTTTGACCATTTCCGGTGGCCATACACAAATTGTACTGATCAATGATTACCTTGAAATGAAAATTATTGGAAAAACAATTGATGATGCAGCGGGTGAAGCATTTGATAAAGCTGCCAAAATTTTAGGGTTGCCATATCCGGGAGGACCAGAAATTGATAAACTGGCAAAGGATGGCGATCCTAACAGGTTTGCTTTTCCAAAACCAAAAATTCCTGATTTGAATTTTAGCTTTAGCGGGTTGAAAACCTCTTTTCTTTATTTTATCAGGGATGAACTGAAGCACAACCCTGACTTTATCGAACAAAACAAGAATGATTTAAGTGCCTCAATTCAAAAGACAATCATTGATGTTTTAATTAACAAATTGATACTCGCATCAAAAAAAACAGGTATAACAGAGGTTGCTATAGCCGGTGGAGTTTCAGCCAATTCTTTAATGAGAAAGAAGCTCACGGAAACCGGAAATAATTTGAATTGGAATGTTTATATTCCAGATATAGAATATACTACTGACAATGCGGCGATGATAGCCATTGTGGGTTATTATAAATACTTGAAAAAGGATTTTACAGATCAAAGGATAACACCTTATGCAAGGAGCCAGGGATAATTTATGAATTTATCAAAATCAGAATTAAAAGAATTTCTCGAAGAAAAATACGATTTGTATAATCGGCCAAAGTTTATTGAAAATGATCCGATATCGATCCCTCACATTTTTACCGGAAAAGAGGATATTGAGATTGCAGGATTTTTAACGGCAACCATTTCATGGGGCAACAGAACTTCAATAATTAATAATGCAAAGAAATTGATCCAATTAATGGATGATGCCCCATTCGATTTTATTATGAATTTTGAAAATCCTGATCTAAAAAGATTCCAAAAATTTGTTCACAGAACTTTCAATGGGGAAGACTGTATTTATTTCCTGAAATCACTCAAAAATATTTACCAATATCATGGTGGCCTGGAGGATGTTTTTAATCACTTAATTAATAAAGGGGGTAATATTATCGATTCGATCATTTATCTGAATAAAGTGTTTTTTGAATTGGATCATCCGGAAAGAACACGAAAACATATCGCCAATCCACTCAAAAAAGCCTCTGCAAAAAGAATCAATATGTTTTTGAGATGGATGGTAAGAAATGATAAGCGCGGAGTTGATTTTGGAGTTTGGAATACTATTAAACCATCAGAATTATTTTGTCCCCTGGATGTGCATTCGAGAAAAGTAGCACGTAAATTAGGCCTACTCAATAGAAAAGCCAATGATCTAACATCTGTTATTGAATTGACAGAAAATTTAAGAAAACTTGATCCAACTGATCCCGTGAAATATGACTTTGCACTTTTTGGTTTGGGAATTTATGAAAAATTCTGATCCCTGATTCTTTGTACATTTGAAAACAATTTTCCTTACGAGGTTATAAATAAAAATATGGGCAAATCAACAACGAATTGGCGAACCAAAATACATGAAATAATTTTTGGATCAGACACGCCGCAAGGTAAAAATTTTGATGTCGCACTTTTTATAGCTATTTTGTTGAGCGTATTGATAGTGCTGCTCGACAGCGTTGCATCATTTCACGAAAAATATGGTTCACAGTTTCTGATTGCCGAATGGTTTTTCACCATACTATTTTCAATCGAATACATTTTAAGAATAATATCCTCAAAACGTCCATCAAAATACATTTTTAGTTTTTATGGGATCATCGACCTGTTAGCCATTTTACCAACCTATCTAAGCCTTGTACTTGTAGGTTCACAATACCTGATTGTCATTAGGGTATTAAGACTTTTAAGGGTATTTCGGGTTTTAAAATTAGCCCGGTATGTTAGAGCTTCTGCTGTACTGATCATTGCCTTAAAAAACAGCAGGCATAAAATTATAGTCTTTCTTGAGGTCATTTTTACATTGGTTGTGGTTATGGGTTCTTTGATGTACCTGATTGAAGGCCCGGAACACGGATTCAACAGTATACCGCGAAGTATTTACTGGGCTATAGTAACTTTAACTACGGTTGGTTATGGTGATATAGCCCCGGAAACTTTTTTTGGCCAGGCGCTTGCATCTGTTCTCATGATTACCGGTTATGCCATTATTGCTGTCCCTACAGGGATAATATCAGTAGAGATGGCAAAAGCATCGCAAGATAATAATAAAACTTGCCAAAACTGTGATTGTGAAGAACACGATGATGATGCAAAGTATTGTAAGGATTGCGGAAAGAAATTAATTTAAACCTATTATCCTCAACCTTTAATGACTATTACTGATCCATACGAAAAAGCTTTATGGGATTATTTCAAAGAAAAAGAAAAAACTTTTTTGGTAATTCACAGCAACAAAGGAGACGATGAAACGGTTCCGGTAAAATATTTCTTCAGAACTTTTGATGAAATGCCTGATATTGAAAAAAAAGCTTTGACATTATGTTACGGCAAAGTACTTGATATTGGCGCCGGATCGGGTTGCCATTCCTTGTTTCTTCAGGATAAAATGTTTGATGTTACGGCGCTTGATTTTCGTTTAGGATTAACCAACCTCATGAAAGAACGAGGCCTGAAAAAAGTAATTTGTGAAGACATTTTTAAATACCAATCCGAAAAATTTGATACCCTGTTAATGCTGATGAATGGGATTGGATTGGTTGGAGATTTGAAAGGTTTATCCAGATTTCTTAAACACAGCAGAAATTTATTAAATAAAGGCGGACAGATACTCTTGGACTCAAGTGATTTAATGTTTATGTACCAGGAGGAGGATGACTCAGTTAAAATAAATTTGAATGAAGGTTATTATGGGGAAGTTGAATACCGGTTTGAATACAATGGAATAAAAGGGGAACCCTTCAAATGGTTATTTGTAGATTTTT
>JAIOTR010000396.1 GCA_021106665.1 Bacteroidales bacterium | reverse complement strand
ATTTGGTGGAGACGGTTGGGCTTACGACATTGGCTACGGCGGCCTCGACCATGTTATAGCTTCAGGAGATGATGTAAATATTTTAGTGCTTGATACCGAAGTTTATTCAAATACAGGAGGCCAGGCCTCTAAATCTACTCCTGTTGGCGCTGTAGCAAAATTTGCTGCTTCAGGAAAAAAGATTAGAAAGAAAGACCTTGGCGCTATGGCAATGACCTACGGGTATGTTTATGTTACACAAATTGCGATGGGAGCCAGCCAATCACAAACTCTAAAGGCAATCCGTGAAGCCGAGGCTTATCCGGGGCCATCATTAATTATTGCATATTCGCCATGTATTGCACACGGCTTACGATATGGAATGAGCCAGACACAGGAAGAAGAAAAGCTTGCAGTTGAATGTGGGTACTGGCACCTTTACAGGTACAACCCATTGCTGGAAGCTGAAGGAAAGAATCCATTCACTTATGATTCGAAAGAACCCGACTGGAGCAAATTTCAGGATTTCCTTTCAAGGGAAGTCCGGTACACTTCACTTAAAAAGTCATTCCCGAAGGAAGCAGTTGAATTATTTGCTGCTGCTGAAGAGAATGCCAAATGGCGGTATGGTAGTTATCAGCGGATGGCTAAGATGGAATTTTAAAAATCAAAGAGAATAATCATTAACTTTAAAGTCGGATTTTTTAATAAATCCGGCTTTATTTTTATTCATAAAAACAAGAAAATGAAAAAGTATTTATCAATCGTCGTATTTATAGGTATTTCAGTTTCACTTTTCCAAAGTTGTAAAGATTCCTCAGCTTTTAGTAAACAAAGTGGCGAAGACCCTGCTTTAACTTCTAGCGATCATTTAACCATGGCTGTGCTTTACCAGCAAACAGCTGCCGAGTACCGGGCATTGTGTTACCAGGCCTTTAATGTGGCTAAATATCAACTGGATCAAAATTTGCGAATTATGGGTTTGCAGAGACAACAGGCAGTGGTCGTGGATATAGATGAAACAGTGCTGGATAACAGTCCTTATGAAGCAAAATGTATTTTGGAAAATGTTAGTTATCCTGACTATTGGGATGAATGGATGAATGCATCCGATGCTGAACCGGTTCCAGGTGTGCTGGAGTTTTTAAAGTATGCCAAATCAAAAAGTATTGAAATTTATTATATTACAAATCGAAAGGAAAAATACAGAGAGCAAACCCTGAAAAATTTAAAATCCTTAGGATTCCCTAATGCTGAAAATAAGTATTTGATGCTAAAGACAGATGAATCAAGCAAAAAGGGTAGGCGGGACATGGTAAGTGAAACATGCAAAATAATCATGTTGATTGGGGATAATCTGAATGACTTTTCGGAAGTATTTGAGAAAAAATCAATCCCGGAAAGATTTGAACTGACCGACAAAATGAAAAAAGATTTTGGCAGCAGGTTTATTGTTTTACCCAATGCTATGTATGGTGAGTGGGAAGGAGCGCTGTACGATTATGATTATTCAAAAAGCGAAACAGAGAAGTCGGAAATAAGGCATAAAAAATTAATAAGTTTTTAACTTAACATTAAGCATTATGAAATTATTTAAGCCATTATTAATATTATTAATAACAACAAGCTTTTTTGCATCGTTTTCCCAGCGTTACAGTAGTCTTGAAAAAGCGCTGGAAAATCCGGAGAAAGTAAAAGTCCTTGATCTTGGCAAACAAAAACTTACCGAGATCCCTCCTGAAGTATTTCTACTTGCCAATCTGGAAGAGTTGATTTTATTTAAGAATAAATTGACTACAGTTCCACCTGAGATCAAAAATTTGAAAAAATTAAAAAGACTGGCATTAAGCAGGAATGATATTAAATGCCTGCCAAGGGAAATTGGCGAACTAGAAAATTTGGAGACTCTTACACTGTATATGAATGAACTTGAATCTTTGCCCTGGGAAATTGGTAACCTTACGAAGCTGATAGAACTTAAACTCAATTACAATAATCTGAAAGAGCTACCGGCCAGTATTGGTTTTTTACAACAAATTGGAAGTCTATATCTAGGTCACAACCAACTTGTAACATTGCCTCCTCAAATAGAAAATTGTAAATCATTGGCATTGCTTTATGTGGGTAAAAACAACATTGAAAATTTACCGGATGAAATGGGCAACTTGTCAGGCCTGATTGAGTTGAATCTGGCCTATTCAGGAGTAATGCTAAACATACCTGAAAGTTTATGCAACTTAACAAATTTGGAGTACTTACAGGTTGACAGAAATGCAATTGTTCCCTATTGTTTCCAAGGAATCAGAAGTCAGAAATTTCATTTGATTGTAAAATAAATGAAATCAAACCTAACAGGTTGTCTTGATCCTGTTAGGTTGCAATAGTTGCGGTATTCGTTCAAATTTTCGACCAAACAGGTAGCTACCCTTCATGCCTACTTCTACCTGTTAGGTCTATGGCATCTTCACAAATTTTCTAATTCCTGAAATTTTTCCGCCAGAACTTATTAGATTGATCAAATAAACTCCCTCTGATAAAAAGGATATATCAATGTCCTTCCTATAATTATGCCTGACTTGTTTCAAACCACTCTTATATAGCAAATTACCAAAGGTTGTTAAAATCTGTATTTCAACATCTCCGGTAATTTCCCCAAAAGAAATACTGATTTTGTCTTTTGCAGGATTTGGATAAACTTCAAATGAAATACCGGGTTTATTTTCATTTATCTCAGTAAGAGGTAAAAACCAGACAGAAATTGTGTCGGATCCGGTACATCCACCGCTTCCCACTACTATAACCCAATAAACCTGTTCTCCGCCATTTGGTCCTGATGTATTGGTTGCAATAAATAACGAATCACTCGATCCATCTTGCCATAGGTATGCTAAATATCCGCTACCTACTTCAAGCGTTATAGCATCGTTAATGTCAACTGTATCATTGGGTATTGCCATTATTTCCGGGTTTAAATTACCAAACACTGCTACGAGAATAGAGTCGGAAATGGTGCTGATTCCATCATCCACAGTTAAGGTATAGATTGTTGTTGTATCAGGAAATGCAATTGGATTTGAAACTGTTGGGTCACTCAATCCTGTTGAAGGTGACCACAAAAAATTATAGTTCCCCGAACCTCCGCTTACTTCACCATAAATTTGTACGCTATCACCATAGCAAATCATAGTATTGGGACTCATTATTAAAGACAAAGGAGTAGAACCCTCAGTAATTGTGAGAAACTGATTTGCCACCAGATCATACATTTTCTCTACAATACCACCTGGCCAATGAATTATCAAACTATCAACCATAGTTTTATCTCCCAACCCAAATTCAAGGTTAAAACTGCTGAAATCGTGCTTGCCTTCACCACCGTGGACCCAGCGTGTAATACTTTCTCCTTCGGCCCATAACATAACCATAGCCCCAACAGCATTATAAGTTGAAACTGTTCCAATTAAATTCAGGTTCAAAAAATTTCCAGGACAGTTGTCATTTCTGAACAGTCTGTATTTATCAATGTGCCCGGCTGCAAAAAGATCAAT
>JAIOTR010000213.1 GCA_021106665.1 Bacteroidales bacterium | reverse complement strand
ATATGTAACTCACTTTCCGCACATCTTAAAACAGCGAAATAGTGATTTATCTAATATATTCAATTTGACCAATATTGATTTTCAGATATATTTAGAAGCTTCAAAATAGTCAATTGAATTTTAGCGAATCAGAGAATTCCTGGATTAATTTATTATCATCGTAAAGGAAATATTTAGATACATCAGCAAATCTATCGAAAATTTTTGCTGTCGTTGGATGATAAGAAAGTCGATGTTCCGGATAAAGTGGTAACTTATCAATTTCATTTTTTATCATATTCAAACGTACTTCTCGTTCAATTACAGCCTGAATCATTAATGCGATAAAAAATAGAAACATCATTGCTTCTACACGCTCAATATTTTTGAACAACAACGGCGCTGCATTATGGATATTTTTAAATTGCGTAAATCTCTTTTCCAGTCGCGGCTGGTATTTATATGCTGCTAATGCTGATTTGGCGTCAATATTTTTATCAGTACACAACAGCGGGAAAATACCATCAACATTTTTCTCTTGAGATAATGCGCGTTTGTTTTGATGCCAGCTAAGAAAAAAAATCTTTTCTGTTACTGTTTTATATTTGGTATTCGGGCCAGGTCTGCCTTTTCCTGACTGAACTTTATAGTTTGTCTGTTGTTGGTGTATTGTTATGTTGTAAAAAGGTTGTAGCTTGTTTTTATTCAGTATGTTATCAACTCGTTGAGCAATAGCTTCTTTACTTTTCAGATTTCTTTTGTTTAACTTGAAACTCAACTCTTCCAGAGCTTTTTCTGCTTGTTGTAAAAATATTTGTCGGCGGTGAAAATCCTGGGCATTTTTTTGACTCGAATGAATCCAGAAAATCGCATAAGATCGTTTATGCGTTTTATAGGTTCCTTCAAAACAAGAAAAGGTGTCATACTTTTTTCCAAGAACGTCAAGTCTACGCCGCATGATGATTTTTTTCTTTTTTGCTTGCCTGCGAAGTTCGTCTTTAAACTGTTGAACCTCGCTCCAGGTCTCTGGAATAATAGTGAGCGCTTTCCCATGATGGGAAACAATATAGGATAATTGTTTATCAGTACAGACTTTACAATCGGCAACATAAAGAAAGTCTTTTTTATCTATTATATTTGTTATTGTGTTCCATGTTTCAATATGAGTCGTGTCATCAGTTATGTTACCTGAATATGTTTTATAATGAATGGGGACAAAACCATCAGCCGAGACTGTCAGACAGTAAACTAATTGCTTTAGATCAGGTCGATGATCTTTACTGTTACCTTTCTTTAGCTGAAGACCGTTATGGGTTTTTCCGGGAATTTTACCGAATGCTTTTACAGTAGTAGAATCATTATGAAGTTGATCAAATTTCAGATTAATTGACTTTGCTGCATTAACTACGATCTCGGTCATTAATGAAGCACGATCAGCATGATATAGTTTATCCAGCGCCCGTCCAAATCGGTCATCATTAAAAAGACCTTTTTCAAATGATGTATATCCAAACATTTTAGGACGCATTTTAGCAACCCATTCTTCTAATTCATAAAGCGGCTGGCGACCACAGGTGATATTATATACTAACAGCATTAAGGAATCTGCTACAGCTACTTTTTCATTACCATACCAAGGTATATAACGCGAAAGTATCTCCTTGATGCCCAATCTGTTAGCAATGTTTTGTAAGATTGAAATTTCGCCAACATGTTGACGGATAATTTTTTTTAAATTTTTACTTGACATCTGTACTAAATATACGTATATTATGTTCAGATGTCAAGAGAAAAATTAAAAAATAGCATAAAAAAGGTAACTCAACAGATTGATCAAATTGCCAATGAAATGATCAATATCTCCCACATGATTGGTGGCTCTTTTGGTTTCGCATATCGAAAATGTGGCAAAGCCAATTGTTGGTGTAGTAATAAAGACAAACCAGGTCATCCAATCGTGCGAATCACCTTTACCGAACAAAGAAAATCAAGATCGAAAGCGATCCCTTCAAAAGACAAAGAATGGATCAAGGAGATGACAGACAATTATAGATCTTTTAGACAACATTTTCAAGAATTACGCCAATGTGAAAATAAGTTAAATGAGCTCTTGAACCAATTTGAACAAGATGTCAAGAAGGAAACTAAGAGTTTAAGAGATTATTTGAAAATGATGTAACCTATTAATATATATTGAGTTGCTATCACCTTTAATTAACAATAATTCTATTTTTAACTTGCGGAAAGTGAGTTACATACCCTGCATTTGAGTTATTAGCGTCCTTTTTATATTTTTTAAAGCATAACGTGCCCGAGCAGAAACTGTATTGATTGAGCAATCCGAAATCGATGCAATTTCTCTGAAAGTCATATCCATTATATAATGTAAATGAACGACTTCCCGCTGCGGCTCTGGCAGTTTTCGGATTGTTTTCCTAAGCAGCTCCGAAAATTCCTTATCCATAAGTTCTTTTTCAATGTTTACATTAGAAGCAAAATCTTCTTCCATAAAAACATCATCCTTATTTATAGTAAATTCGTTTCTAAATCTAAAGATTTTTTTAAAACGATTCTTTTTGCGCCAATAATCGCGTATGCTGTTAATTGCTATCGTTGCCAGCCAGGCTTTTAGATTCTCGCCTTGTTGAAATTTATCAAGATTTTTATAGAACTTGATTGTTATATCCT
>JAIOTR010000369.1 GCA_021106665.1 Bacteroidales bacterium | reverse complement strand
GCTGTAATTCCTTATTTCGGATTGGCCCGGCAAGACAGAAAAGACAAACCCAGGGTTTCAATTGCTTCTAAATTGGTTGCCAATCTTTTAACCGCAGCGGGTGTCCAAAGGATAATAACCATTGACCTTCATGCTGATCAAATACAAGGATTTTTTGATGTACCTGTTGACCATGTTTATGCTTCTACAATATTTATCAATTACATTAAAAATCTGAAACTGCCCAACTTAATAACGGCTTCACCGGATACAGGAGGTACAAGAAGGGCAGCTGCATATGCGAAACATTTAAATACCGGTTTTGTTATTTGCTATAAACAGCGATCAAAACCAAATGAAATTGGAAAAATGGAACTGGTGGGTGATGTTGAAGGTAAAGATGTAGTTTTAATTGATGACATTATTGATACGGCCGGATCAATTACCAAAGCAGGAAACCTGATAATGGAGCGCGGGGCTGCAAGTGTAAGGGCATTTTGTACGCATCCTGTTTTTTCAGGAGAAGCATACGAAAGGATTGAGAAATCAGGCTTTTTGGAAGTAGTGGTAACTGATACAATACCACTTAAAAAGGAAAGCAATAAAATTAAAGTACTTTCAACAGCCGATTTATTCTCAGAGGTCATAAACAGGGCGCTAAAAACCAAATCGATTAGTTTACTTTATCAATTTAAATAATAACAAATTTTAAACAATTAAATTTATGAAAACAGTATCTATGAGCGGTGCGCTAAGAGCGCACGTAGGGAAAAAGGATGCTAAAAAGCATAGGAAAGAGGGTAAAGTACCCTGCGTGCTTTACGGCGGCAAAGAGCAAATTCATTTCACTATTGAGGAAAAAGCCTTTGCTAAAATTCTTTTTACCCCTGAAATTTACATCTTAAAATTAAACATCGATGGTAAAGAATATGATGCAATTTTGCAGGATATTCAGTACCATCCTGTTAGTGACAAGGTTTTACATGCAGATTTCCTTGAGTTAATTCCCGAGAAACCATTTATAATAGGCATACCTTTAATTCTTAAAGGTACTGCACCGGGTGTTATAGGTGGCGGAAAACTCCACAAGAAACTGAGGAAATTAACAGTAAAAGGTTTAGCGGACGATATTCCGGAAGATATTACCATTGACATTGGTAAAATGGAGATCGGTGATTCCGTACAGGTTAAGGATCTTAAAATTGATAATATTGAATTATTAGATATTCAAAATTCTGTGGTTGTGAGTGTTAAAACTTCAAGAATTGCTGCAGGTATGGAAGAAGGTGTTGTTGAAGAAGAAGTTGTAGAAGAGGGCGTTGAAGTTGCTGAAGGCGAAGAAGGCGCTGAGGTTAAAGAAGGTGATGAAGCTGCAAAACCGGTTGAAGGAGGAGACGAGAAGAAAGAGGCGAAAAAAGAATAAAAAATTCAAATTTATAAGTTATAAAGGTATAGGGTTTGTAACTTTATACCTTTATTTTTTTTATTTTAAATGAAGTATTTAATTGCTGGTTTGGGGAATAACGGAATTGAATATGTCAATACCAGGCATAATATCGGCTTTATTATAGCGGATGCTTTGGCTACTGATGGCAAAGTTCCATTTTCTTCAAAGCGATATGCCGATGTGGCTAAAATGAAGTTCAAGGCAAGAACATTTGTGATCATAAAGCCATCAACCTTCATGAACTTGAGTGGAAAAGCGATTAAATACTGGCTTACCATAGAAAAAATACCGATTGAAAATCTTTTGATTGTTACTGATGACATTGCCTTACCCACCGGCACCTTGCGGTTAAGACCTAAAGGCGGCGATGGCGGACATAATGGCCTGATGAGTATCATTGAAAATCTCGGCACCGAAATTTTTCCACGACTCAGGATTGGTATTGGCGATGAATTTGCAAGGGGTTACCAGGTGGATTATGTTTTAGGTAACTGGACTAAGACCGAAGAAAAAATTATGATCCCAAAAGTAAAGACTGCGGTTGAAATCATTAAAAGCTTTACTACTATTGGAATAGGTAGAACTATGACAATGTATAACAAGTCATAATTATAGTTTCCCGGCAAGCACAGCCGTTTTCTTATACTTTTTCACATTCCCGTTTATATCAAAAACCTCGAAGTAAACAATATAAATCCCAATCGTCGCTTTTTGGTTATCTTCAGTTCTGCCATCCCATGAAAATGTTCCATCTGTACCGAGCAAGCTGTTACGAACAAGATATTTAACCAGCCTGCCATGCGAATCATAAATTGTAATATTACCTGTATATCCTGGTAATTCAAAAATATAATGGATGTTGAGGATGTCGTTATATCCGTCATTGTCGGGTGAAAAGATTTCAGGCTCAACTGTAACCGGATCATCAATTTCATCGAATTCATCGAATTGGGAGTTTTTATAAGCAGGTGTTGCAAATCCAACCGCCTTGGAAGCAGAATGCCAGTTTGTATTATCTTGCGTAGGCCGGTAATAATTTATTCTTTCCAAAGAAACACCTTCAACTGAATTAAGGATAGGATGATGCATATCTTCATGATAATTAAAGGCATCTATTATTTCCCCGTCTTTACCAGAGATTATAACAATTCCATCTTCATTTTTGTATGTGGGGAATGAAGCCATATCAATAAAACCATCCGGATTCTCAGTATAATACTGGTTTTTAACTTTAATCTGGTTTTTAGTTAGAACAAAATGATCCCCTGTCAACACAAGCCTGTTTTCATCCGAAATTGATTTATAAACAGTATCATTGGGTTCAAATTGATTGACATCAACGGTTCCAAGGTATAAATCCCAAACATCAATGATTTTTTCAGAATTATTATAAATCTCTACGAAATCAACGCCATTGTCTATCGGATTAAAAAGTACTTCGTTGATAACCACATCCCCTTTTACGGCCGGTTCAGCGATACCGAATTGAATAGAAAAATCATCAGGGACAGGGGCGCCAATACCACTCTTCATATCATCAGCAACCATTAATTCGTAAAGTATTCTTGTTTCCAATTCATTCGCAAACACAAGAAGTACTTTATTCATTTCTATTCCATCAATGGTTATATCAACAGGATTTCCAATTCCATTATCAACTGAATAATTAGAAGTAATTACCAAGGTTTGTTCATCCATTGACTGATTAAAATAAATATTAAGTGTTGTTTTATTTATCGCAATCACTTTTGTAACAATAGGATCAACAGGATTTTCTGAATAAACGGAATTAATCTGCCCTGGAGTACCCCCAATATTTTCAACACAAGCAGTCCAATTATCCTTACCCGGGCAGGGATTTGCAGGATCAATTTGTTCCAATGACCAGCCTCCATCTTCTTTATCAGGATCATTATACCAGTTATCGCGATAAACAACCGATGACATAACTGATCCTTCACCATTAATTAATTTTAAGGTAGTTCCGGAATTGGTCAGGCCAAGAGTTGAAAAACCAAATGAGCGTGCTAACATTCCAAAAAGATTAACGGCTATATCTTCTGTAAGAATAATATATTCCGAGGGCTCTATGATAATATCAGGCAGGTTTTTATCAGTCGAACCTACTTTCAGGCTCCATCCGTTCATCCTGAGAGAGGAGGATGTTGTATTATAAATTTCAACATATTCAAATTCGGGTAACCCGATGGGAGGATCAGGGTCGGCCATAATTTCATTTATTACAATTTCATAGGGTTGAGCTTCAAGAGGCAAAACAAAAGAATAGGATGAGTTTATTTCAATATGATCGCCCGAACAATTAAAAAGAGAATCAACAATTGCAAGTTGATAGTTGGTATTTTCTTCAAAATTTCCTGAAAATTCCAGCAAAGCCGAATTGAAAATAAGCTCATTCAGAATAACATTAACAGGATTACCAATTCCCTGATCAACATCGTAGGATGACAAATTTATAAGTGATAAACTATCCATAATATGTGAAAAGCTCACCCTGACAGAATTTTCTGTAACAGCATAAACAGATGTAATTTCAGGAAAAGAAATATTCAGGTCATCTACAGAATTTCTCTTTCCCGGAGTTCCTCCCCTTTCATCCTCAGAAGCCCTCCAGTTTTGTTGACCTGTGCACGGATGTAATGCGTCAATTTGTTCTATTGACCAACCTCCGCCTTCTTTTTCCTGGTCATGATACCAATCTTCAGTATAAGATATAGCGTTTACCAAATTTCCTGCTTGATTTCTTAATACAATAGTCCCCTCATTATTGAGGGAGAATCCCGGTAAACCAACTACAGCCCCATATTGCTCAAATTCCGTAACATCAGACGTTTGAACTATAATCAGGAAACTGTCAGGCTCAATATCAATTGAAGGAAACACAATTGGATCGGAAGATTCACGCGGTTTTACTGTACAATTTTCAAGATTTATAACTTCTTCGGTTCTGTTATAAAGTTCAAGATAGTCGGCTTCAGGTAAATTATCCGGAACCGGATTTACATCGGCCATAATCTCGTTTATTACAATGTCAAAGGGATTTATTGCTGAAGGTATCTCATAAATGAAATTCAACATCTCAGGTTCCATTTCATTCCCTGCCTGATCAACTATTCCTGATACCGTTAACGTATAATTAATACCCGAAAGAAAACTTTCCTGAAAATCTAAATGAACAAGTGTAAAATTTTCTGTATCCCTTATGGCATTTTCAGGATTGCTAATATTATTATTCACAAAATAATTCGAAATATCTTGTGCTGAATTAATTTCAACTACCTCACTGAAATAAACATCTAATTGAGATTCCGAAACTACATTCAAATTAACTACTTCAGGAGGAATAGTATCTATTATGATCTCACTGACATAAAAATCATCAAAATAAAATTTAGTGGAATTACTGGAAGTGTATTTACAAAATATCCCAAAATAACTTGTTGAAGTAACGGTATTGTCGGTTACCGTTCCTTCCAGTTCAAAATTATAACCACCATCACCGTCCGAATACAAACTCCAGGTGTTATCCAAATCTTTGGTAATTTTTATCCTTAAAACATTTGTGGAATTACCTGTAAATGCTATGGTACTGGAAATTATC
>JAIOTR010000158.1 GCA_021106665.1 Bacteroidales bacterium | reverse complement strand
TGCCTGACCAAAAGATGCCAGTCCGACGATCACATCTCCATCCTGAATGTTATTTTCGATTACCTGATCCTGTTTGATCCTTGCTGAGACAGTGGAGTCAACAATGATAGTGCGGACCAGGTCACCTACATCTGCCGTTTCGCCACCGGTGGAATAAATCCCAATCCCCATATCACGCATTTGCTGCAAAAATTCTTCAGTGCCGTTGATGATGGCTGAAATTACTTCGCCGGGGATCAGGTTTTTGTTCCTGCCAATTGTTGATGAGATAAGGATGTTATCATAAGCGCCCACACAAAGAAGGTCATCGAGGTTCATGACGATGGCATCCTGTGCAATTCCTCTCCAGACGGAGAGGTCTCCTGTTTCTTTCCAGTAAATATAGGCCAGGGATGATTTTGTTCCTGCTCCATCGGCATGCATGATGTTACAATATTCCGGGTCACCGCCAAGAAGATCGGGAATTATTTTACAAAATGCATTTGGAAAAATACCTTTATCAATATTTTTTATGGCTGAATGAACATCATCCTTTGAAGCGGAAACGCCGCGCTGATTGTATCTTGAGTTGTCAGGCATATTTTATTCAAACTGGCTCATAAATTACCTTTCTATCCTAATGGTCATGTTGAGTTTGTCGAAACATTTTGGATAGCCTATTATCGCACACTTCGACAGGCTCAGTGTGACCAGGTTTAAATTTATGAGACAGCATCAAAGTATTATTCAAATATCATCAACCCTTTTTCTTCATCGATTTTGTAAATGCCAATTAAAGAAAAAGTGGCTTCATCAAGATAGAATCCCCTGGTAATTTTATAGTTGACCATCACCTCAAACATGGTGATGTAATTTTTTTCTACCTTCATTTCTTCAGCGAGGAAAACAGCATTATCAATGATGCTCGAATTGGCAAGTATTTCACTTGCTTCTCCGGCAAAATCGTCTTTGCTTATGGCGCCATCCCTCAGTAGGTTCAACGCGTCATCCAGGGATATCATCGGCTTGTTTAATCGCTTATCAATGTATACATCAATGGGATATCCGTTGATCTCGCATCTCACGCCAAACCTTCCTTCTGCATCTTTAAGCAGCCTGGTTGAATTAACTTCTTCTTCAGGATTAACAATGATGTCAATTTTCTTTGGAACCGTAACATCAGCAATGGTCTCTTTGGGAACAAAATCATTCCTCAGAACGGTAAATTCGGTCCGCCTGTTCAACTGGTGCGCATACTCCTTTTTCTCTGTATTTGGCAATCCATCAATAAATTCTTCTGTTAGTACTGTTCCTGAATCAATCAATAAAATATCATTCAGGTAATAATTCCTGTCCACTTCCCTGTTCACACGCTCGCCGTAGCCCTTGGCTACCAGTCTGTCGGGATCAATACCGCGGAGGATAAGATAATCAACCGCCGATTGCGCTCTTTTTTGCGATAAGATGTCGTTTCTTTCATCTGTATCCCTGATATCGGTATGGGAAGCCAATTCAACCACCAATGTAGGATTTTCATCAAGTGTTTCAATTAAACCCTGAAGGGAATCCTGATATTGCGGTTTTAAATCCCATTTGGCAAGATCGTAAAGAATTTCAGGCAAAACAATGGGTTTTTTAGGAATAGGCTCCAAAATAAAATCGCGTTCAAAATCCTTGCTTCTTTCCACACCAACTGTTGTAACAGTTCCCGAGCTGCTAAAATAACTTTCTTTGGAAACGACCAGTTCGTATGTAGTCTTGGGTAAGAACTGCTCTTTGGTAAATTCATACCTGCCCAATGAATTCGTTGGTTTTTCAATGGAAGAGCCATCAGAACCTACCATTCTTACCGTTGCACCTTCGATATATTGCAGTGTCCGATCATCTTTCACAACACCTGTGAGTGTAAATTCAAGCGGGGGTACAATAAAATACCATATATCATCCCGGCCCTTGCTTCTTTCTGATTCAAATTCTTTCCTGTTGGAACAAAAGTAACCTTCCTCTTCGGCAACCGGATTGAATATAATGGCAAAATCATCCGAATTGGTATTTAGCGGGTATCCCATATTTACAGGAATTCCCCAGCTGTCGCCTGACAATGTTGTTTTGAATATATCCAATCCACCCATGCCCACATGGCCATTTGATGAAAAGTAGAGTACTGTATCTGACCTGAGAAATGGAAATCCTTCGTTTTCCGGTGTATTGACCATGGGCCCCATATTTTTAGCCCGTCCAAAATCATCTCCCACACTTTCCCTTTCTGCATACCAGATATCTGTTCCACCATATCCGTGATCGAAGTCAGCAGTGAAATAAATGAACATCTCATCATCACTAAGTGTGGGATGCAGTATCCTTGATGTACTATCGCCACCCAGATCCATGATTTCGGGATCTGCATAGTTACGTCCGGTTTTTTTAGATGTATAAATATGGCAACCTGATTTTTGATTTTTTTCATTCCCGCATCGAGCGAAATACAAGGTTGTATAAGTGGAATTCATCATCGGGCTGCCTTCATTTGTACCGGTATTAATTAATTCTTCTGATTCCAACAAATCAGGAGTGCTCCATTTGCCTTTTCTGTCAACGCGGGTATAATATAAATCGGTAAAATTCTGTCCGGTCCATTCATCTGCATTCTTTCCGGTTGAACCTTCCCTGTTGGATGTAAATATTAACGAATTAAAATTATCACTGGCAAGACAAGCGCTAAAATCATCTTCGCGGGAGTTAATATCCCTCATGTTTGAGAGTTGATGATTGCTGGGATTCTCAAACCATTGCTTTTGCATATTGCACGACTTCAGTCCATCCGATCCTCGCGGATCATCCGGCCTGAGTTTAATATATTCTTCAAATTGTGGAACAGCTTCTTCGTATTTGTGGTTAATTTTAAGCATGTTAGCATAATGCAGCAGTGCAATCGGTTCTTTTTTATAATAACCGTTTCTCACAAGGCTTTTGTAAGTTGGTTCAGCTCGCTTTGTGTTATTCATCAACCTGTAACATTCAGCCATTTGAAACCTGATTCGGTTTTTTTCATCCCTGTCTTTTACTTTTGAATATGCTTTTTTGTACTTATCTACAGCTGAAGCATACTTATGATCCTCAAAATCCATATCAGCCATTTCTGAAGCTCCTCTCCTTTGAGCAAAAATACTGACCGAAAGAAGTAAAGCAAATACTATTAATGTTCCATTTTTAATATTCATATTTCCAAAAATTCAAATTTTCCGACAGCAAAGATAATGATTCAAAGTTTTTAACGGGTCAGTTCGGAAATTATTTCTTTTTCCTGAATATAATAAAAGCGATAAGTGCCAGAATGATAAGGCTTGACATAATAAGAATCAACCTGTATGTTTTTAAATCCATCGGTTGTCTTTTTCTAACAGGTTTGGATTCTACTTGATGGAAATCAATAGATAAATCAGTGTCGATGGATAATGAGTCTTTTAAAACAGCAAATAAGTCGAGATAATGTGCCGCACTATCGAATTCATTTATAGAAGCATAAGCCAAAACCAATTGCTGGTAATTTGCCAGTATTTCTGCAGGGGCATTAATCCCAATGGCTATTTCCATACTCTGATTAAAGTATTCGATAGCGCTTGGGTGGTTTCCTTTTTCCAGGAGGTTTTCACCTATCAGTGTGAATGTTTCTGCTATACCTCTTTTATCTTCAAGCTCTTCACTTAATTTTAATGATTGAAAATACATGTCGTTAGCCCTGTCGAATTGCTTTTTTCTTTCATATATCCTTCCGAAATTTTGTAAGGTTGAGGCAACGCCTGTTTTGTCGCTTATTTCATCCCTTAATACCAACGCTTTGTTCAAATAATACTCTGATTTCTCTAAATCATTCAGATGTAAATAATTGGATCCCAAATTATTCAAGCCCATAGCTTCCTCATACTTGCTATTGTGCTTTTTACTTAAAGTTACAACTTTTTCATTAATTAAAATTGCTTTTTCAATTAAACCTTGTGTTTCATATATTGCTGCAATATTATTCAGGCAACTGATTTTTTCTTTTTCATTATCGATCTCGTCATAGAGTGATGCACTTTTGAAATAGTATTCCAATCCTTTTTCATAATTTCCTTTATAATAATAAATGCTTGCTATGTTATCATATGAAGCAGCAATGCCTTCGATATTATTTTCCTTTATTTCAAAATCAAGTGACTTTTGAAAATAACTTAATGCTGAATCATATTTTCCCGTAAAATTGTAAATTAATCCAATATTATTGTTACAGTGTTTAATCCCTTTTTCAAAATTGATAATGCTGAAAGTTTCTATTGCTTTTTGGTATAATTCCACGGCTTCATTATAATTTCCTTTGTATAAATGAATACTAGCAAGATTATTTAATGCTGCTCCTTTTCCTTTTAAATAATTTATCTCAATAGCTAATTCCAGAGCTTGTTGAGCAAGTCTATTGGCTGCTTCTCTGTCGGAATTCCAATATTCAGGACATTTGTTATTTAAACTATCAACCTTTCTTTTTAAATGAACGGGAACTTCGTTGTTTATTTCTGATGCAAAAAGATTTATACATGCGAATAGTATAAATATAGATAAATTGAAATGTTTATTTAAATATTGCATTATTTCTAATTGTCGGTTAGTGTTAAATACGGTTTAATTTTTTGATACAATTCTTCATAAATCAATTTTGCATTTCTCAATTCCTCCAGGTTTTTATAACCACCTGTTTCCTCCCGGTAAGTGATGATTGATTTGGCCAGATAAAATTCAATATAAGGATGTTTGATCATTTCTTTAATTGTTGCCTGGTTGAGGTTGATTTTCAGAATGGAAATATAATTTAAAGATAAATGATCCTTTATGCCTGCATATCGAAGGCTGTCCATTCCATAGACTTCAAGCAGCTGTTCTGTCCGACAGTAGCCTCCCAATAATTCACGGTACTTTACGATCCTCTTGGCAAATGAAGGACCTATTCCTCTCAATTGCTGAAGATCAAGTGTATCGGCTGAATTGAGTTCGATAACAAGTGAAATGGATTTGGAGACATACAAGGTGTCTTCTGTAATAGCTGTTCCATTAATTTTAATAAATGGTTCAAGCACCTTGTATTCCTCATCCTTTAGCGTGTAGATTCTTTTTAAATCTTCTTTATCATAAAACTTTCCTCCCTTATCACGGTAATTAATAATGGCGGTAACAACATTTTCGGGTAGTCCCATTTCGAGAAACTTCTCTTTTGATAACTCGTTGGGATCGAAAGTAAAAGGATTTAAATTGATCTCTTTTTTGTATTCTTCTTCATTTTCCGATTGAATAATAATAAAAGGCTCCAGGATATTAAACTCTTCTTCGCTGATGCTGTATATCCTGGCCAGATCTTGTTTTTTTTTGAACTTACCACCCTTATTCTCATAATTTATTATCACATTGATCTGCCATTCATCAAGTCCAAGTTCCTGCCATTTTTTTGTGGGGAGGTTATTGGGATCAAAATAAAAGGGGTGGATTTTTTCTTCGGCAGTTAAGTCAATTTTTGAATCGAAGCTAAATCTCTGGGCCAAAGAATCACGAATTTGATTTTGCCGGTTTTCAAATGCCTTGATCTCTACTTCAAATGCCGAAAAATCGTAAGGTTCGTTTTTTATTAAAAAAGGTAATAATACATTGATCATTATTAAGATGAACAAGATTACCAGTAAGATAAATATTCCCCGTCTTTCCGTTTTACTGAATGATAAAAATTCTTTTATTTGTAGCTTCCAGCCCGGCACAGGTTAATAAATTAACTTTTGGGTAAAAATAGCTAAAATAATCCAAAATAAAAAAACGCCAGAGAGTGGTGGTAAGTTCAATGTTTATAGTTCAGGGTTCAAAGTTTGAAGAAACTTAAAGTTCAAATTTCCAAACTCCAAACTCTGAACCCAGAACTATATTAATTTGGTACCTGGCTTTCCTTAGTAAGATTATCAAGCCAGTAATCATTTTTATCAATGTTGGTTGTTTGACCATCCATATTATAATCTGCTGACAGATAACCTGTTTTTCCAACCAAAATTGACCAGAAGTTTGTTTTGTCATCGGTTTCAATGGTTCCATTTGCATC
>JAIOTR010000492.1 GCA_021106665.1 Bacteroidales bacterium | reverse complement strand
TTTGACTTTAAAAACTATTCTGGGTTTAATCTCGTTACAAGATAAAAGGAATCAACAAAGATTGGTACAGTTTTTTCTAAATGAGAATTCATATTTTTTATTAATTTTGCGATGTATGAAAGCTTTTTCCGTAGCCATTTTAATTTTAATACTACCCATTTTCCTATTTGGACAAATTGAGATTGATGAAAAAACTGCAAAGAAACTGGAACATTCCAAGGACTATGTTGAATCGGACTTTGATGAAGAAGTAGCCAATTACATTGAGCAGAAAAAACTTAAATTTCGGGCTGAAGTAGGAACATTTTTTGGAACCGGATTTGGATCAGATTATTATTTTGGAACTTATGTATCGCCTCATTTAAGCTATCGTTTAACACCAAGGTTTACTTTAAGCGCCGGCGCCACTTTGGCAACCTCATTTATTAATACATTTGATGAATCCGGGTATTATGAATATGGTTATCCTGGATATAATTATCCCAGGTCATTCGTTTATGCAAAAGGATCCTATCAAATGAATGATAGGCTTGTTATCTCAGGTACGGTATACAAGGAAATCAATTTGTTTAAAAATCAGGATCCTGTTTATAATGGATTTGATACGGATGTTAAAGGAATAATTATGGGAGTGGATTATAAGTTAGGCGAAAATGTATTTATCAGGGGTCAAATAGAAGTATCTGATGGTTATCGCCCTTATGGTGGTTATCCATATTCTGGCCAAGGTTTCAGGCCTGGCAATTTCAACTCATTTAATGATCCTTTCTAGTTTTTCAGGATTTTGTAATAAATTCGGAAACTAATCGTCTTTAATTTTTATACACAAATTTAATTTTTATTATTGCACCTTTGTAATACTATTTTCTTACAAATATTTTAATACCAAGCTTGGAAAAAGTACTCACAATAAAAGACTTGAATAAAAATTACGGTAAAATCCATGCCGTTAAAAACCTTAATCTTGAAATAGACAAAGGCTGTGTATTTGGGATTTTAGGACCGAATGGGAGTGGTAAAACTACAACACTTGGAATAATTCTTAGTGTTATTAATGCCAAAAGCGGATCATTCAGCTGGTTTGAAGAACCCAATTCGAAAGAAAACAGGAAAAGGATAGGAGCGATACTGGAGCAACCTATTTTTTATCCCTATTTATCAGCAGTCAAAAATCTAAAAATTGTTGCCAACATCAAAGAAGTTAGTGATTCAGATATTGAAAGAGTCCTTAAAATAGTTGAATTATATGATAGGAGAGACTCGAAATTTAAAACATATTCTTATGGAATGAAGCAAAGATTGGCAATTGCTTCTGCACTTCTTGGTAATCCTGAAGTATTGATTTTTGATGAACCGACAAACGGCCTGGACCCTAAAGGAATTGCTGAAATAAGGGAATTAATAATAAAGATTGCAAAGGAGGGCATAACAATAATCCTGGCAAGTCATTTATTGGATGAAGTTCAAAAAACATGTACCCATGTTGCAGTTCTGAAATCCGGTGAAAAACTATTTTCCGGTAAAGTTAGTGATGTGCTAAATGTATCTGATTCTCTTGAAATTGCCTCCAATAATCTGGAACTATTAAGCCTTGCCCTGAATGAATATAAAAATGTACTTGATCTGAAAAAAGAGCATAACCAATTAATAATTAAGCTTAAAGAGGGAACCTCAGCTTTTAATGTAAACAGTTATCTGGTAGGTAAAGGTATAGTTGTCACTCATTTGGCTGAAAAGAAAAAAAGTCTTGAAAATCAATTTTTAGAACTATTGAAAGAGCGGGATGATTAGATTGCTTAAAATAGAGTTGCAAAAATTCATAAGTTACAAAGCCTTTTGGTTTATGTTAATATTTTATGCTGCTCTATTGGCAATTATGATATTTGGAATTCCCGGACTGATTGACTACATTGCAGAGAAATCAGGTGAGCCGTCTAAATTCAGGATATTCAAAGCCATTGTTTTCAATTTCCCGGATGTCTGGCAGAATATAACATATGTAGCCAGTGCAAGGTACTTTATTAAAATTGTGCTCGGAATTATTGTGATCATCATAATCACCAATGAATTTAGTTACCTGACAATTCGATCGAATATTATTAATGGATTTAGCAAGAAAGATTTTCTTTTGGCTAAAATTGAGTTGATCATTGTTTTGGCTTTATTCTCTACCCTTATTGTTTTTCTTTCAGGGTTATATCTTGGGTTCCTTCATTCTGCTTCAACTTCAATAGGTGATGTATTTGGTAAAATGATTTTTTTGTTGGGATATTTTATAGAAATTACTTCTTACCTCTTGTTTTGTTTATTATTGGGGATAATATTCAAAAAAACTGGAATAACTTTCGTTGTTCATTTTGTTTATTTGATAGTTGAACCAATTTTTGATTATAAACTGAATGATAGCATAACTCCATTTTTACCACTGAATGCAATCAATAACATTATCCGCACTCCAAATACATCCTTGATTAAAATTAAGACACCTGATTTTAATTACGATTTTCAAGAGTTTATTTCGATTACCGATGTAAGTATTTGTTTAGTGTATGCCATGCTATTTGTGGTATTGTCTTATTTTATTCTTAAAAGAAGAGATATTTAATTGACATCCATTCTTTTTTTTGGTAATTTTGGTAGCTCTTTCTATCAAAATCAAAGATGTCTCGGATAAAGCAAATAATATTGTTCTTAAGTTTTTTATTGCCTTTTCTATCAATTGCAGCAGAAGTCAATAGAGATAGTCTGCAACGTATTTTGTACATAACCAATATTCCTTCCGAGAAAATTATTGTATTGAATATGTTATCCAATGGTTGGATGGAAGATGATCCTCTGAAAGCTTACAATTTTGCAGAGCAAGCATTTGTTTTATCCGAAACAATAGAAGATTATAAAGGAAAAGCAGAAGCGCTTCTTTATTTGGGTCAATATTCCAGTATCAAAGAAGATTATGTAGCTGCACTGAACTATTTTCTGGAATCTCAGGAAGGATTTAATAAAACGGGAGATGAACAATTCCATGCTGATGTATTACTGGAGTTAGGTAAAACATATCAAAGACGATTTGAATACGAGAAGTCTTTAAAAGTTCTTTTTGAAGCAATGGAAGTATATAAAGAATTGAATCATCCAGAAAAACTTGCTGAAACTTACAATTTAATTGGAGGAACTTATTACGATCAGGAAAAATATGATAAAGCTTTTGAATATTTTCAAAATAGCATGGTGATATGGGAAGATATAAAAGATGAAGTAGGGCTGGCTAAAATTTACAATAATGTTGGTGAAATTTACAGGATGAATGGCCATTTTGATAAAGCTTTGGATTTTTATAATAGAGCTATTTCACTCAATTTAAAAATAAGCCGGCTGGATTATCTCGCAATCAATTATGATAATATTGGTAATATTTTTCTTCTTCAATCGGAATATGACTCATCTCTATTTTACATGGAAAAAAGTCTGGAGCTAAGTAAAAGTATTAAAGATAATAATAGAATTGCGGCGGCCAATATAAGCCTTGGGAAGCTATATAGCAGGTTAGACAGTAAAAAGAAGGCATTGCAATATTTTGAGTCGGGTATTCAAATTGCTTCTGAAATTGGATATTTAATAAACATAAAAGAGGCGGCTAAAGGAATGAGCAATATATATAAAGAACAGGATCAATTTGAAAATGCATATCGTTATCACCGAATGTTTAAAAGGATCAACGACAGCTTATTCAACATCCAAAACCTGGAGAAAATAACCCAATTGGAAATGAACCTGATCTTTGATCATGAACAAAAAATAAAGTCAATTCAACGACAAAAAACAAATTACAAATATTTTTTATTTGCGATTGGACTGATAAGTGTCTTAGTGCTATTTATATTGTTGTATGGAAGATTACGAATAAAAATCAATCATGCTAAGATTGAAGAGGAGAATTTACAACTTGAGAAGCAACAGTTAAAAGAAGAACTTGATTTCAAGAACAGGGAATTGGCTACTAATGTAATGTACCTGGTCAAAAAGAACGAGCTGATAAATTATATCAGTGACAAATTATTAAAAGTGAAAACGAAATTTAAAAAAGAAAACCAGGATATAATTCAGCAAATCATTCTTGACCTTCAAGCCAATATCGACATAGACATTTGGAAAGTATTTGAGGAACGGTTCCGCGAAGTACATATGGATTTTTATAAAAAGTTGAATCAAAATTTTCCGAATCTAAGGGATAACGACAGAAAACTTTGTGCATTGCTCCGATTAAATATGAGTACCAAGGATATTGCAGCTATTACACATCGAAATCCAAATAGCATTGAAGTAGCAAGGACCAGATTAAGAAAAAAGTTGAACATTTCTAACAGGGAGATCAGCCTGGTAAGTTTTTTATCAAGTATATAAAATGAAACGAATTGTTATAATATTGTTAATCATGCATTTTGCCCTGAATATTTTTGGACAGGATCAGAATTATATTGACAGTTTGTTATTAAAGCTGAATGATCCGATCAGTGATACTTCCCGAATTAATCTTCTCAATAAAATTGCTGCAGATCTAATATATGTCAATTCAGAAAAAATATATGATTATTCGATGCAAGCTCTTGAATTAAGCGAGGAAGAGAACTATAAAAAAGGAATTGCTGAGTCATATAATAATCTGGGCATATTCTTCAGAACGCAAGGCGTATACGACCTGGCTATCGATTATTCCTATAATAGTCTTGAAATCATGGAAGAAATAAATGATGTTAACGGAATTGCACGTTGTTACAACCTGATTGGAATTATTTATTACTATCTTGAAAATGATGAATTAAGTCTTCAGTACTATAATCAAGCTCTGGAGATCAACATTAAACAAAATGACAAAAAGTGGATTTCAGGAAACAGTAATAATTTAGGAATGATTTATGAAAGAATGGGAGAATATAGCAAATCATTACAGTATTATCTTAAATCGCTTGAAACAAATATAGAGTTGAATAACCGGAACTGGATTGCCAATAATTATGCGAACATCGGGAGCCTGTATCAGAAAATGGGAAATCCAAAATGTATTGATTATTTTTTCAAACAATTGGAAATTAAAATGGAGCAAGGTGATGGTGGTGGAATTTCTTCTGCAAATCACTTAATTGGAAAATATTATAATTCTCAGGCAGATTTCAATAAGGCATTACCTTATCTAATTACAGGTTATCATATTGCTGATAGTGTCAGATCGCTTTATCTTGCTAGAAATATTGCTCAACAATTAAGCATTTCATATGCAGCTGTGGCGAACTATAAAGAAGCATTTCATTTTCATGAAATATATAAACAATTGAATGACAGCCTGAAATTTCAGGAAAATTCCCAGAAGATCACTCGTCTTGAAATGCAATATCAATTCAGAAAAGATCAGCAATTAAAAGATTTGGAATATCAAAAAACTGAATTGTTTCAAATTACAATTGCCATAGTTCTGGTCTTATTGTTAGTAATTATTTTGATGCTGTTTGGCAGGCAGCGAGCAAGAGTAAAAAAACAAAATCTTATCCGGGAAAAACTTCGGATAGAAAATCGCTCATTACAAGAAGATCTAGGATATAAGGACAAACAACTACAGGATAATGTAAATTACCTTGTAAATAAAAATGAATTGATTACCACCATTTCAGAAAAATTAATTGAAATTAACCCGACAATTAAAAGGGAGAACCAGAAAACCATCAATGATGTTATTCTTGAACTTCAATCAAGTATTGATACCGATATATGGAAAGAATTTGAACTCAGATTTAACCAGGTACATTCTGATTTTTATAATATACTGAACCATAAATTTCCAAATTTGTCTGCCAATGACAAAAAACTCTGTGCCTTTTTACGCTTAAATATGTCTACCAAAGATATCTCTTCAATTACCGGACAAAGTATAAGCAGTATCGAAACTGCTCGCACAAGGTTGAGGAAAAAACTTAGTATTACCAATTCCGACATTAACCTTTCTGATTTTCTAAGTAAAATATAAGCAAAAAAATGAAACTTTTTAAAGTATACTTAATCAGTATGTTATATAAATTGTATTGGTAATGTATTGGATGTTTGAATAAATTGTATTGTTTTTATTATGGTATTATTTAGAGATGTAGTGATTTTGTGACATATAAAAATTTGTATATTAAAACGAATAAGGCAAATTTTGCAGTGCAATTGAAAATTTGCTGTTTATGAAAGAAGAAAAACAAGTTTCTAATATAAGCAACTCTGATGATGAAATTAAATATTACATCAAAAGAAAAAAAGATGAAAATTCCGCACTTAAAAAATTATTAACAGCACTTGAAAATGCAAAAAAAAGCGCTACAGCAAAAAACAGCGCTTAATTAAACCATGATTATTAATGCAGAATTCAGATATAAATACTAAAATATTTTTAAAGAACGATCAAAAGTCTCATGAGCTTTTGTACAAATATTTTGCACCTAAAATGTATGGTATATGTCTGAGATTTGCAGGTAACGAAATGGAGGCTGATGATATTTTACAGGAAGGATTTATTAAGATTTTTATTAAGATAAAGGAATTTAGAAATGAAGGATCGCTGGAAGGCTGGATCAGGAGAACAATAATAAATACAGCAATTAATCATTATCGTAAAAATTTGCGATATGCAAAATTTCAGGATATTGATGATTTGGAGGTTCCAATTTCAAATGAAGAAAATATTTATGACAAATTGTCAAAAGAAGAACTTGTAAAACTTGTTCAAGAACTTCCAAATGGGTATAGAACAGTATTTAATTTGAATGTGATAGAAGGATATACTCATAAGGAGATTGGGAAAATGTTAAATATTTCTGATAATACATCCAAATCACAATTAACAAGGGCAAGAAGTATTTTGCAAAAAAAGGTATTGATTTTAATGAGGAAGAAAGTGAAGATTCCATTTGAGAATCTTCGGGTGATCAGAAATGAAAAATCAAATCTGTTTGAGATAGGGGAGAAGTATTTAAAGGCTGTTTAATACAAAGCTAAAAAGAAAATTAGAATTAAATAATAGCTCTATTTGAATATTATAAAATTATTGTTTTTTTATCAAATAAAAGTATATTTAGAAACGTTAATATTTTGGTACACATTTTGATCAGTCGATATTAGCAATAAAAAAACAGAAGATTTTAAATTAGTAAACGTTCATTACATAAAGACTTAAAAGTAAGGTGTCTTTCCTTAATTGGTTTTGGTTAATAATTAGGTTTATTCTTTTCCTTTCTTAAATTGCCTTACTTTTAAACCGATGGGGGTTCAATCCCTCATCGGTTTTTTTATTTTAGCCTGAAAATCTATCGCTTAACTCCATTATCTGTTATTTAAAAAC
Organism: Bacteroidales bacterium; assembly: GCA_021106665.1. Lineage (GTDB taxonomy): Bacteria > Bacteroidota > Bacteroidia > Bacteroidales > JAADJA01 > JAADJA01. The sequence goes on along the minus strand of JAIOTR010000492.1, from coordinate 2,641 downwards.
AAAATAAATTATTCTTTTTTAAATTTTTTTTTGTTTTTCATAATACATTTAGTAATTTTACATGTCAGATTAAGACCAAGTAAACAAGATATTTATAAGAATAGTAAGGTGATAATCCTTAAAATTGGTTTTGGTTAATAATTAGGTTTATTCTATTCTTCTTTTCATCGCCTTACTTAATAGAAGCAGGTAAGGTTTTATCCTTACCTGTTCTTTTTAATATATATCTGATTTAATTAAGGAAGAGTCAATCCCAACAACGTAAATAATTTATCTTTGAAGGAAATTTGTATTCAGGAATGCTTTATAGATTATTATTTATTGCTTTTTTAAATCTCTTGTTAATTTTTTCTAATAGTTTAATTTCTCAAAACGATAAAAATCTTGCAACATATTGGGAAAATCCACAAAAACACAGAATCAATTCTGAACAATCCAAGGCATATTTTCACCATTATGATAATTATAAAGATGCTTTAAATAACAATTGGAAAAAATCACCTAACTTAATTTCTTTGAATGGTAAATGGAAATTTAACTGGGTACGAAAACCTGAGGAGCGACCAAGAGATTTTTACAAAACGGACTATATTGATTCCGATTGGGATGAGATTGATGTTCCGGCCAACTGGGAATTAAAAGGATATGGAATACCCATATATACTGATGTAGAATACCCATTTCCATCCAACCCACCATATATTCCTCACGATTATAATCCAGTCGGTTCCTATAGAACTAAATTCACGATTCCTGATAATTCGCATGACCGACATATTTTTATTCATTTTGGTGGCGTCAGGTCAGCGTATTATTTATGGATAAATGGAGAGTTTGTGGGTTATAGCCAGGATAGTAAAACACCTACTGAATTTAACATTACTGATTTTGTGCATTATTCTGATACCAATACCATAGCACTTGAAGTATACCGGTGGAGTGATGGAAGCTACCTGGAAGGACAGGACTATTGGAAAATTAGTGGGATAGAAAGGGATGTATATCTTTATTCTACTCCTCAAACTTATATAAGAGATATATATGCTAAGGCATCCCTGGATTCGACATATAATTACGGTTTATTGGATCTGGATATTAAGATCAGTGGTTCTAATACGAATTTTTCAGTAAACTTTGAACTAAGGGAAAATTCAAACAAAAGAAGTGTTTACACATATTCTTCTGAAAACAAAGATTTTCCTAAAGAAGATGAATTAATTAAGTCAATATCAAATATTAAGATTCAATCTATAAAAAAATGGACGGCTGAAACACCTAATCTTTATTCACTTATAGTTTTTCTAACAGATGATAGGAACAAAATTATTGATGCCGTAAGTACAAAAGTCGGATTTAGGAAAATTGAAATAAAAAATCGCCAATTATGCATTAATGGAACTCCAATAACAATTCGGGGAGTAAACCGTCATGAACATGATATGATCAATGGTCGTATAATTACTAAAGAATCTATGATCCTGGATATTCAGCTGATGAAACAATTTAATATCAATGCGGTACGATGCAGCCATTATCCCAATCGTCCTGAATGGTATGAACTATGCGATTTATATGGAATGTATATTATTGACGAAGCCAATATCGAAGCTCATGGAAGCGATCCCTATAATCCTGAAAAAACCTTGGCTAATAAACCTGAATGGAAACATGCATTCATGGAAAGAACAAAAGCAATGGTTGAAAGGGATAAAAATCACCCTTCTATTATAATTTGGTCATTGGGCAATGAAACAGGTTATGGCCAGAATTTCAAAGACACCTATAACTGGATCAAAGAACGAGATCCTTCACGTCCCGTACAGTGTGAAGATGCTGGAACGACAGGACTTTCTGACATCTTTTGTCCCATGTATAAAAAAATTGACTTCATTGAATACTTTGCTAAATCTGATGATCTCAGGCCATTGATCCTTTGTGAATATGCTCATGCCATGGGAAACAGTGTTGGGAATCTTCAGGATTATTGGGATGTTATTGATAAATATTCCAATCTTCAGGGAGGATTTATTTGGGATTGGGTTGACCAAACATTTCTAAAATATGATGAAGAAGGAAATAAATATTGGACTTATGGAGGAGATATGGGCGAATCAGGAGTCCCCAACGATTCTAATTTTTGTGCAAATGGATTGGTTCAGGCAGATCGTTCATTGAATCCACACATATGGGAAGTAAAAAAGGTTTATCAACCCATTAAATTTGAGCCCATTGATTTAGCAAGTGGTGTTATTAATATTTTTAACAATTATGATTTTACAAATTTGAAAAATTTCCGCTTTGAATGGGAGATTATGGCTGACGGAAAAATATTATTTAATGGTAATTTCCACATTTTAGAAATACAACCACATAAATCCAGAATGGTATTTTTAACATTACCTGAAATTGAACTAAAACCAGGAACGGAATATTTTTTAACAATCAAGGCATTTTCACGAAATGATAAGAACCTCATACCTAAAAATCATTTATTAGCATGGGAACAATTCAAATTACCTTTTGAAAACCTTAAAGTTCAAAAAGACTTATCTGATCTTCCACGTATTCAATCACAAGAAAATGATTCCCTGATTATTATCTCAAGTAAAAATTTTAAGATATTTTTCGAAAAGCAAAGTGG
>JAIOTR010000312.1 GCA_021106665.1 Bacteroidales bacterium | reverse complement strand
GGATAGCAGCTTAACGAAAATCCAGAGTTAACATTTCCATCAATATCAGTCTCCAAATTATCAATCTCCACATCCTGGCTATCAATGGCCATATTCCCAAATTCGTCCCATGCTTCTACAAACAGACGATACTCTCCGTCAGGATAATCCAATGTAGGGAAAGCAAGCTGTGCTTCGGAAAGCTCAATGATGGAATCCCCGTTGTTGTTGGTCAGTATTTGAAAATAATCCCTGTCCCAGTTCATCCAGGGTGGAGAAGGATGCCAGTAATCTTTTTTGTAAATAATATCAGCATAGGGATAATAACTTCCGCTGGAATAAAAACTGTATTGATGGTTTAAAATTTGTCCCAGCGTTTTCGGAAAGACAGTGGTGTTTTCCGGTAGTTTATTAAACCAATAATAGGTTTTGAAAGCCGGCTGTTCCCATTCGGAAAAACCATGATAATCGCTGATCTCTACAATGATGTCAATATCTCCATAAAGACTATCAGGATCGAGATAATTACTTGTTTCATTTTCAGTGAATCCAAATTTTGAAGAGGTCGAAAATTCTTCTATTATCGGAGGTACATCATCTGTGATAGGATTTAAAGCTAAAAGCGGGTTAAAGTTGATGCCCCATTCATCATCATCATAATACCAGATATCTCCCTGGTCTTTAATATTCACAAAATGAATATGCCCCCAATCATTTGCCCAGTAAATAATATCGCCAAGATAATCATGCACCTGCACATAATCACCCACATCCACCTGTATGCTACTTTCAACAAGGTGTGCATATAGCCAACCATCGGAATAGCCCGAAACCTGTACAGGGCTTACTGCAACCCGCCAGTAAATAGCACCACCGAGTGTCAATACCAGTTTTACCCATCCTTCCTCAACCGCATAAGTGGGTTCATCAATTGGGACTTCAATATCTAATCCCTGGTGCAAATATGACCAGTCGCCGGATCCATCACCCATATGCTGTTCGTAATGGTTCCATACTTTATGCACTTCATCAAATGGAACAAAAGGCCAGGGGATCTCATCGTAATCATATGTTGTTTTTTGAGGCTCTTTATTATTGTCAAATACGGGGTATTCTTTTATTGCCATTTCATTTTCTGAAATTAAATCACCCTCCGGATTAAAAATTTTTAAAATACCTTTTGAAATTCCATTGTATTTATAATGTACACCTGTTAATATCAAACCTTCATGAAATATTATATCCCTAAAGGAATAATACTCAGCCAGGCTAAGATTGAATAAAAGATTACCATTTTCTATATCATAAGTTTTTAGTTGAGTTTTATCTATGGCTGCAATGATATTTTCAGATTCTGAAATGATAATTCCACGCGGATAGAAAAACCCGGAATTGATTTGCCTGATAAGCTCAAAGTTTTGATAAATACTGATTTTATCCTCTTTGGCTGTGATGAGGAATTTTTCATCATCAGAGAAAGCGAACTTGCTGCAATCTTCTACCTGATCTATTTTTCCGGTGACCAGATTGATGATGTTTAAATTTTTGTCTGTTCCGGCAACAAAAATATTCCCGGATGGAGAAAATCCGAAAAGGGATGCATATCTGAATTTCTGCACTGACAAATATTCTCCATATCTATCATAAAAATGAATCGATATTTCCTGCTTAAAATGGAATTGCATATCAAAAACTGTAACATATCCTGAATTAGATATTAACACATCTGAACCATGGATTATATTTTTGCTATAAATAAGATTATCGTTTTCGAATAGCTTGAAATCTACTATCTCCCGATTTTCATCGCTCACTAACCCGATGTCATACGTGCACTTGAATATGCCATTATCCGAAATATTTTTATAGCTGTCACCAGTAATGTCAGTAATAAATTTACCATTAAAAGAGAGATTCTTATTGAGTGGTAAAAACTCACTTGTTTGTCCCTGGAGTAACAAAGAAAAAGATAAAAGCAGAACTACTGTTGAAAGAAATGAAGGTTTTGACATTTGTTTTTTATTAAATTTGTTGATCATTTTTGCGCTAAATTATAAAATTATAGATCAATAAAAATTTGTTTTTGATTAAATATGCACTTATTCCCTATTCAATACGATGAACCTATATTCCGTCCACCAAGTGAGGCCTACTCCTTTATAATTCAGGTAACCCTGGGCTGCTCATGGAATAAATGTGCCTTTTGTGAAATGTACACAACCAAGAAATTCAGGGTTAGGAATGAGGAAGAAGTTTTTAGTGAAATCGAAAATGTTGCAAAATATTCAGCTGATATCAGGAAAGTATTTTTAGCTGATGGAAATGCAATGGTATTATCAACCGGTAAATTGCTAAGAATATTAAACAAGTTAAAGGACACCTTTCCTAAACTTAACCGGGTTTCTGCATATGCTATTGCCAAAGATTTGGAGAATAAAACGGTCGGGGAATTGAAGGAATTGTATGATGCAGGTTTGAAACTATTTTATGTCGGTATTGAATCAGGTGATGACGAATTGCTTGAATTGATCAACAAAGGAGAAACATTTGATTCGACAGTACAGCATTTATCAAAAGCAAAAGAAGCTAGAATTAAAAGTTCTGTGATGATCATTAATGGGCTGGGAGGGAAGAAATACTCAAAACAACATGCAATTAATTCGGCAAGAGTTGTTAATGCTCTTCAACCGGAATATTTGTCAACACTGGTTTTGAGTTTTCCATTTGGAGTTATACAGTACGAGGAAAGGTTCCAGGGAGTTTTTGAAGAAATGAATACTACTGAATTGTTAGAAGAGCAGCGTTTATTCATCTCAGAAACAAAACTGGAAAATGTAATTTTCAGAAGTGATCATGCTTCCAATTACCTGTCGTTGAAAGGGATTTTATCGAGGGATAAGGAAAAAATGTTAAAGCAACTGGATGATGCGATTAATAATCCTCAAGGAGCGAGATTGAGGGAAGAGTGGGAGAGAGGACTCTGAGATTTACGATTTTAGATTTACGATTTACGAAAATATATTTTATCAAATGGATTTACAGATAAAAGATAAACTCTTCATTGTTACCGGTGCAACCAGCGGGTTGGGGAATGGTGTTGCCTGTGCTTTATTAGCTGAAGGGGCAAAAGTGATTGCTGTTGCGAGGAATGCGGAAAAACTTAAAAATTTCACCGAAGAATTCCCAAAGCTGATTGAGCCATTGCAGGGTGATATAACCAAATCCGAAACAATAAAGAAATTAAAGGAACTTGTTGGAGACAGGTATTTGAATGGATTGCTGATTAATGCTGGAGGCCCTCCGGCGAAGTCATTTCTTGAAACCGATTTATCGGATTGGGACGAGGCTTACCAAAATATTTTAAAATGGAAGGTTGAAATAACCAAGGCTTTTTTGCCAAAATTCAGAAGTCAGAAATTTGGAAGGATCGTTTACATTGAAAGCTCCTCAGTTAAACAACCGGTTGAAAACCTGGTTTTAAGTAATTCTCTTAGATTGGCAGTTGTGGGTTTTGTTAAAACACTTTCAAATGAAATTGCAAATGAAGGGATCACATTGAGTGTTATGGCTCCGGGATTTCACGATACACCTGCTGCACAGCGATTATTTGTTAAAAGAAGTGAGGTTGAAAACATCAGTGTGGAAGCTGCAAAGAAAAAGTATGAGGCAGAGATCAAGGTTGGTAGGACAGGGGATACTTTAGAATTTGGGATGATGGCAGCCTGGCTGTTGTCACCACATTCTGGGTATGTAACGGGCCAGACGATCAGTGTGGATGGGGGAGTGATTAAAGGGACGATGGGATAATTTATAGTTTGAAGTTCGAAGTTTGAAGTTCTGAAATTAGATTAAAAACTATGCAAATAGATTTATTAAAAAAGGAATTTGATCAAACGTATGGCGAAAGTGATAATGATGTTCAGGTGTTTTTTGCGCCCGGACGTGTAAACCTGATTGGTGAACATACTGATTATAACGGAGGGTATGTGCTCCCTTGCAGTTTGCAATACGGAACATATTTACTGGTCAGGTTATTGGAAGATCCAATGCTTCGATTCAGGTCAAAAAACTTTCCAACCACAGCCCGGATTTGCATGAAATATGAAATAATCCCTATTGGAAAAACATGGATCAATTATCCCCTGGGGGTGATCAGGGAATTTCATAAAAAAGATTTGGTTGTTCCTGGAATGGCCTTGATGTATGCAGGGGATATCCCCAATAGGGCAGGATTATCATCCTCTGCTTCTATTGAGGTTGTAACAGCTTTTGCCATTAACGAGATTATAAATGCAGGATTGAGCAAGCTTGAATTGATAAAAATGGCCCAAAGTGCCGAGAACGAATTTGTAGGCATGAATTGCGGAATCATGGATCAGTTTGCAGTAACTATGGGAAAACAAGATCATGCTGTTTTTTTAAATTGTGAAACACTCGATTACGAATTGGTTCCAATAGCTTTGGGAGATTATAAAATAATAATTACAAATACAAATAAACGAAGAGAACTGGCAAATTCAAAATACAATGAAAGAAGGTCGGAATGTGAACAAGCGCTGGAGATTTTAAATTCTTTTAAATTAGTGAAAAACTTAAGCGGG
>JAIOTR010000293.1 GCA_021106665.1 Bacteroidales bacterium | reverse complement strand
TCTGTACTATATACAGTACCATTGGTGACTGTTATTGAATAGGTTTGCGATAATGTCAGATTAGTCGATAAGCTGGTGTAATCATAATATCCACTTGAAGGAGTGCCGGTATTATTAATTGAGCCCAGCTGTACTCCGGAAATATATTCATCCCCTCCACCGCTTGCAGCACAGTAATTGCAATTTATCACATCTATATAAGCAACCTTAGTCTCAGTATCATTATAAGAAGCATTTGAAACGGTAAGAGATGCGTTATATGTTCCTACTGTGTAATAAGTTATTGTATGTGGTCCGATACCTGAAGCTGTTGAAGGAGTTCCTCCGGGGAATGACCAACTCCACGATATTGGGTTACAAGCTGAATTATCGGTAAAAGTTACAGTATTACCAACAACAACAGTAGTTGGTGATCCTGAAAAATCAGCAATAATATTTTCAACAGTAATATAACTGGTTTTCGTTTCAGTATCGGTAGAACTTCCATCACCCACTGTAAGAGAAACATTGTATGTTCCCGGAGTATTGTAAGTTATGGTATGTGGCCCGGCACCCGTAGCTGAAGAAGGAGTTCCTCCGGGGAACGACCAATTCCAGGAAGTTGGTGGGCCAGTGCTTGCATCAGTGAATGTCACTGTACCGCCGGCGCAGACATTCGTAATATCTGCAGAAAATTCTGCATTTAATCCCAATTCAAATGGTGAAACATAGGTCATATACAATCCGCCTCTTGTATCGGTCCAGCAAGGATAAAACCGTCCTCCTTTAGAGGTTATACCCAGGTAATCACCCATATATCCTCCGGCAAGGCCCGGAATAGCAGAGGGAGTAAATTGCACATCACTTACGCGCATATCCGTCCAGGTATTTCCGGCATCGAAGGAATAAGCAACCCAGGTTTCAGTTTCAACAGTTGGATGGGTTGCGATATCACGATCATCATAATATACCACTGCAATAACACCTGTTTCCGGATCGCAAGTTATCCATGGGAAATAAGCTTCAAAACCATTTGAACTCGGTCCCTGGTTGACCCGTATAGGAGATGACCAGGTGGAACCACCATTGGTTGAGCGGATCATGTATACGCTTATGTTTGAACCTGTATTAACACCAGGAGTTCCAATATTTGACCATACTATATATAAATTGCCACTGTTTGGTCCACTGCTGATGTCTGTAGCCATAACAGGGAATGAATTCACCCTGTGGTTTTTTGTGGTTTCTGAAGTCCGTATTCCTTTAATATTTGATATAATTCTAGTAGCGGCACCATAGGAAGAGCCACCATTTGTCGATTTGGCAAATCCTAAAGCAGTTTCATCACTTGGCCAGGAATCATAGATGGTCCATACAACATATACATCGCCATTCGGTCCGGTTTGAATATTCACCCCCTGGTTATGGCTTCCTGCCGAAACTGCGGAAGAGATATTTAACGGAGGAGATGACCAGCTTTCTCCATTGTCGGCTGATCTTGATATTACAATTTCTGCGTCATCAGAACCACCGAATGGAGTCCAGGCAGTGTAAAGGTTTCCAACATATGTACTGCTCAAGCTGTTATCGATCCACATGTGGTTTTTATCTGCCAGTGATCCGGGATTAGGGGCAATAGTTACAGGAATCCAGGTGGAACCGTTATCCGAGTAAGATACACCCTGTCCATAGGAATTGCTGATATAGTTTACAAATTGGCGTCCGCTATGATTGATTGCTGTTGTCGGGTCACCTGAATTAGAGCCTCCGGCACCTGAAGCGCTTCCACCCCAAGAAACTCCCCCATTTGCAGTTTGAAAATAATTTGCTCCGTACAAAGTGCCAACAGTTGATCCATTCCAGGATGTTGAATTGTTCGAATTCAAAATATACTGGTTGTCATTGGGATCTATAAAAACTGAATTTTCACTCTCGGTGACGTTGGTGGCACTTGTTACAGCAACGTCCGGTGAATCAACAGCTTTTAACCCTTTGCCTGTCAGGATACTTCCTTTATATTTTGCAGGTTTAACCGGTATCGGTTGAGTATAAGGGATATGACCTTCTTCTGCCTTTTTTATCCAATATCCCATATTGTCAATTCGGGTGTCAACCTTTAAATTTTCTTCTTTTTCTTTAGGAGTAACAATATCTTCATCCTGTGCATAAGTTTCACAATATTGAAGTACTGCAATGGTTAAAATTAAGATAGCATAAAACTTTTTCATGATCATATAATTTAATAACTAATATAAACTTGAGAATTATTGATAAAAGACCTGATTTAGGGCAACAAATATATATAATTATTTTAATATGAAATTAAAAAGCCCCTGCAATTTATTAACAGGGGCTTTGAATGTATTGTGATTAAATTTATCGTATAAACACTTTTTCTGTTATTATGGCTGTGTCAGTTTGTACCTTTACAAAATAATAACCTGAACCTTTTGTGATCGGTATTTCAGTCAGGGTTGATCCTGTTTTTGTTGTTGTTATTATCTGGCCAATCACATCGTAAATGGCGATATCTCCCTGGATCAATTCAGGGTTTTTAACATAAACAATTTGACCAAAAGAATAAATATCCAAACCTGATATAGCTGTTTCCCCTGTTCCTAAGTGTTCAGTAGTGAAGTGAAGATTGAACCTGTGTTCTTCATCCAGCGGATCATAACTGAAGCTATGCTGTGTGCCTTTGTATAATTGCTTAAATCCACCAGTCTTAATATCTTCAAGGTAAATGTTCATTCCTCCCACAAAATTTGAAACAGTTTCTGATGTAAT
>JAIOTR010000150.1 GCA_021106665.1 Bacteroidales bacterium | reverse complement strand
CGTAGTTTAAAAACCCGTCTTTTAATACCAATCCTTTGGTATATGAGGGATAACCAATTAATCCTGAAGGTGAATTGATCGAAAGTTTTCCTTCGGGTGTAGAAGTACCAATCCCTACCTTACCAGAGTTGGAAGAATAAATATCATACCCTGATGTTGTCCAGTCGCCATCATCTTTGGCATATAATGCAAAAGGCACCGACAACAATTCGGAAGTTCCCACTGACACATAGCTGTTTCCGCCATTCGGGTCAATTTCGATTTCAAGGAATTTTGAATTACTGCCCCAATTGATTCCGGTAAAAGTCCCTATAGTTTGTGTCCCGGTACCTATTTCAAGATTTACCAATCCAAATTGATTTGTTGTATCGGTAAATGTTTCCTGGTAAACAATAGTACCACCGGCAGTAACATCATGGATGCTTATCCGGATACCTACTGCCTGGTTTTGCAGGACTTCTCCTGCGTTGTCGCGCACCACTGCCTGATATTTGAAGGCTTGTGGGGGTTGGGCAATAATAACTTGTATTGAAAAAATAATAATTAGAATTGAATAAATTATTTTCATATCTTTTAAATTTAGTGATTTGGTTTTTTTAGTTTTTCAATTTCTGTATGTCTTCTTTCATAGTCTGCCTCCATTTCTTTAGGATCGCTATAAAACACTCCCCTATTAGATGGAAAGCCATAAGCTTTTGGAAAAAGCAATTTCCCCTTGGGACAAAGTTTATCATCTGCCTTTTTATCTTCTTCAACAGGTCTGCGAAGTTCCTGCATTACAGGGTCATCACGGTCAGCATATACTACCCAGGAAACATTCCGTCCGGGTTCTCCATAAATTTTAAATGTTCTATTTCCGGGCAGCCAATCATAACCTGTTAAAAATGGTTTCCCAATGGGTGTAAGGACAACAGTTGCTTCATCTTCTTTTGCAAGAACTTCATAATATTCAGGCATAGTAATTAAAGCTTCTCCATTTTGGTCCAGTTCTGCTTTATCCCTGTAAATAAGTAGGTTTTCAGGGGATTCTACGAAATTATGCCTGAGGAATTTATTTTCAGGATCAAGAGGATGATCTATCAGAAAACTGCCGGAGGCTTTACTTAAAGTTCCATTCACATGAACAGCACCATCAAAAATCGCAACCGAACCTGGTGATGAATTATTTGTAACAAACATTGCAACTCCACCATATTTATTTTTTACATAAAGGGCATTGCCAGATGTATAGTTTTCTATATTTACACAGTTTTCCGTACTTCCTGGATGACCACTATGAAAAAATGCTGCTCCGGCATTATCTGAATGACAAATAATTGTAAGAGCATTACCTGTTCCCGCATCTTTATAACCTCTAAACGCACCTCCACCATTAGCAGTAGATGAAGCAAGTACCCCATCCGACCATGCCCCCAATACAGCATAACTACCATTTGTGGGAGACTGTGCTTTAATAGCAGCTCCATCACCATATACATCCAAAGAGGCATCAGGATTATTTGTTCCAATACCAACATCCGCATTAAAAACCAATAAATTATTATTAAAATCACCATAAATTAAGGGTGATAAAGTAGCCTCGTTATGAATATATAATTTATCAGATCCGGTTTCGTAAAATCCTGCTTTGTAGCCAATGCATACATTGCTGCTGCCCGTTTGATTATTATGCCCGCTTTTATAACCCAGGTAAGTATTTCTGTTGCCCTCTGTAATTTCAAGTCCGCTTCTATCACCGATGATGGTGTTCAAAGTTCCTGTAGTATTATAATAACCGCTTTGGTTTCCAACAAATGTATTTCCGGCTCCGGTTAAATTTGAATACCCGCTAAAATTTCCCATAAATGTGTTGACATACCCGGAAGTGTTGGAAAAACCACTTTGATAACCCACAAATGCATTGGAGTTTCCAGTCGAATTAACTGCCACCTCTTCCCCAACATAAATGTTTCCTGTTCCTTTATTGGAAACCAAAGATGATCGTTGGGAATACAAGGCATATGGAACACTTAAGAGTTGAGATGTTCCCATCGAAGCATAAGTAGTTCCCCCGTTCGGGTCAATTTCTGTTTCAAGGAATTTGGAATCACTTCCCCAGTCAATACCGGTAAAAGTCCCGATAGTTGGAGTACCGGTTCCGATCTGTAGGTTTACCAATCCAAAATCATTGGTGGTTTCGGAAAAAGTCTCCTGGTAAACAATAGTGCCACCGGCAGTGACATCATGAATACTTATCCTGACACCAACATCCTGATTTTGCAGGATTTCACCTGAGTTATTCCGTACCACTGCCTGGTATTTGAAGGCTTGTGGGGGTTGGGCAAAAACAGATAATCCCAATAAGAGCAATAATGCTGTTAATAAAAATACAAATGCTGTCAGATAGAAAGATTTCATAAGAATAAATATTTAATGTTTATTTAATTGTTTCATTTCATAAACGTGCCCTTTTGATTCAGGAAAACCATAAGCTTCAGGATAAAGCAGCTTGCCTTTTTCACAAAGTGAATTTTCACCACCCTTTTCTTCTTCCACCGGACGGCCCAGTTCATGGATAACGGGATCATCACGGTCAGCCAAGACTTCCCAGAAAACCTCCCTGTTTATTTCACCATAAATGATGATGCCGGAGAAATCATTGTTCCATTCAGCCCCGGTTAAAAATGGCCTGCCAACGCAAGTAAGATGAATAGAAGCTTCATCTTCTTTTGTAAGGGCTTTAAAATAATCCGGCATTTTTACAATAGCTTCACCATTTGCATTTAATTCAGCTTTACCCCGATAGATCAACAGGTTTTCGGGTGATTCTACAAAGTTGTGACGGAGGAGTTTATTTTCCGGATCTAATGGATGGTCAATTAAAAATGAACCTCCTCCCTTTGAAAGAGAACCGGTAACATTTACATTCCCAGAAAAATAACCTGCCCAACCAGAAGAACTTTGGCCAAATATTCCATAACTGGTGCCAGATGCTGCCCAAACACCCGTACCACTTGGGCTATAACCCTTTATTGCATCTTCTGAACTAACTGCCAATACATCCAGACGATGTAGCGGGCTTACTGTTCCAATACCCACTTGCCCATCAGGTGT
>JAIOTR010000387.1 GCA_021106665.1 Bacteroidales bacterium | reverse complement strand
CCTACCTCTTTCTCTACTTCCTCAAGGATTTCACAAGATTCAACCAAGTCTTTCATTTTATTGTGATCGTCATAAAGGGGTCTGTCAATATCCAAAAATTCAACATATTTTCTGACCACTTCTTTGGCTTTTGCTACACCTTTTCCAAAATTGTATTCACGAAAATCCAATGCCTGGGCAGCAGCCATAATTTCAATTCCTAAAATGCCATAAGCATTGTCGAGTATCTGGAAGTTTTTAATGGCCGTATTCATTCCCATGGATACAAAATCTTCCTGGTCGGCAGCAGCCGGTATTGACTGGATTGAAGCCGGCGTAGATAAAATTCTTTGTTCTACAATTTGCATGTCTGCGGTATACTGGCTCAGCATTAAACCTGAAAACATTCCTGCCCCTTTGGTAAGAAATGCAGGCAATCCCACACTCAAAGCAGGATTATTCAACCTGTTCATTCTTCTTTCCGACATCACACTTACCATAGTAATGGCAATGCCTGCCATATCCATCGGTAACGAGACAGGTGTTCCCTGGAAGTTAGCGCCTGATAACTGAAGGTTTTCATCAGGGAAAAATACCGGGTTATCACCAACGCCGTTTAACTCAATTTCTACCTGCGACCTGGCATAAGCCAGGGCATCATGTGCAGCTCCAATAACCTGTGGTGTTGACCGCATTGAATATGCATCCTGAACTTTATGCTGAACCCTTCCTTCTTTTAAATCACCACCCTTAACCATTCTATTTATTGCATTGGCGCTACGAACAGCGCCTATAAATCCACGAGCTTCATGAAGTTTGGCTGTATAGGGCCGCATGTTTGCCTTTAAAGCTTCAAGCGACATGGATGCAGCGATTTCAGCTTGCTTCAGCCAACGATTAGCATCATACAAAAATAGGGCGCTCATGGCAGTAAGTACGTTGGAACCATTGATGGTTGCAAGTCCGTCTCTCGCTTTTAATCCGGGAATCTCTATTCCTGCTTTGTTCATTGCTTCTTTCCCCGGATAAAGTTCACCTTTATAATATGCTTTACCTTCTCCCATCAAAAGCAGCGCGATCTGCGACATGGGAGCAAGGTCGCCTGATGCTCCGACAGAACCTTTGCGACATACCCATGGGGTAACCCCTTTATTAAGCATCGCTACTAAAGTTAGTGTAATTTCATGCCTTACACCGGAATTTCCATGGGCGTGAACATTGATACGGCCAAGCATGGCTCCCCTAACATAATCCAAAGGCATGGGCTCGCCTATTCCCGCTGCATGATTATAGATCAGGTACTTTTGAAATTCTCCGACCTGATCATCTGTTAATACTACTTCAGAAAATTCACCAATGCCGGTATTAACACCGTACATTATTTCTTTTGCTTCTATCTTTTTTTCCACCATCGCCCTGCATTTTTTTATTTGCTTTAATGCATCGGGATGCAATTCAATTTTTTCATTATTTCGGGCAACATTAACAACATCTTCGATTGTTAAACCCGCACCTGTTACTATATATGTCATTTTTATTTTAGATTTTAGATATTAAAACTTTAGATTTATTAATTTTGATAAGTTAATTATATTTCTGCAAAACCCTGCAGAAGAGCAAGTTTTAATTAAAGAGTGCAGTGCGATTGATGCTGATTTTGAATTTTAAATTCCAATTAATCATACCTTTGAAAATTTTCGGGGTAAAAGTATAACTTTTTGGTTCTACTACCATTTTAATGGGAATAAATTATTTTTCGCTCTTTCTAATAGTTTGTAAATAATGTGAAAATGATACAATGCTATAATGTTTAAATATTTGATAATGAATAATTTATAATGAATCTGGAAAATTTATCAGAACTACAATTTCTAATAAAAAGTGAAATCGCACTTCTACTTTATTTCTATAATGATGATTGTCCTCCTTGTCTCAGCCTCAGACCAAAGGTTGAAACACTTATTAATAATGAATTCCCGAAAATGAAATTGAACTGGATTAATTCAAAAAAATATCCTGAAATGCCTGCACAATATCATGTTTTTGCCAATCCGGCCATACTGGTGTTTTTTGAAGGAAAGGAGTACAAAAGGTTTAGCAAGTACATTTCAACTGACGAAATGTATCATTCGATTAAAAGAGTTTATGATTTATTATTTGAAAGTGATTAGAATTGGCTGATGATTTCTTCCAGTGACATTTGTTTTTGCTCACCGGAGTTCATATTCTTAACAGTCAAATAATTTCCTTTCATTTCATTATCGCCCACCAACACAACAAAAGGAATGTTTTTATTGTTGGCATAATTCATCTGTTTTTTAAGTTTTGCAGGCTCAGGGAAAAGTTCTGCATTAATTCCTGATGATCTTAACTGATGGGTAAAAGGAAGGCAGTATTTTTGTTCTTTTTCACCGAAGTTAACAAACATCACCTGTGTTGTTTCCTGAGCGCCCTCGGGGAATAGGTTTTTTTCGAGCATCACATCATAAATCCTGTCAGCGCCAAAAGATACTCCCACACCAGAAACATCCGGCAAACCAAAGATACCTGTGAGGTCATCATACCTGCCACCGCCGCAGATACTACCGATCTGAACATCACTTGCAACTACTTCAATGATGGCTCCGGTATAATAATTTAATCCCCGGGCCAATGTTAAATCAAATTCAACTTTGGACGAAAGGTTTAAACCGTCAAGATAACTCAAGACTTTCTTCACTTCATTAATACCTTCTTTTCCTATTTCAACCGATTCAAAAAACTTTCCAAGGTAGACCACATTTTCATTCATATCTCCTTCAAAATCTAAAATCGAAGATAATTGCCTGATTGCCTTTTCCGAAACACCAACTAATGATAATTCCTGCTTAACATTGTCAATTCCTATTTTATCCAGTTTGTCGATAGCAACAGTTATGGATGTGAATTTTTCTATTTCTCCAATATACTCAACAATACCGGCGAGAACTTTGCGGTTATTGATTTTAATAGTGCAATTAATACTTAGCCTTGAAAATACGTCATTGATGATTTGAATCAGCTCAACTTCATTTAACAATGATTTACTGCCTATAACATCCACGTCACACTGAAAAAATTCACGGTATCTCCCTTTTTGCGGACGGTCAGAGCGCCAGACAGGCTGTATTTGATAACGTTTGAAAGGAAAAGTGATGTCATTTCTGTGCTGAACAACATATCGGGCAAAAGGGACAGTAAGATCAAATCGCAGACCTTTTTCCGAAATAAATGATGTTATTTCACTTGTTTTTGGATTTTGAATCTTTGGATTTGGAACTTTACTAATGTAGTCTCCTGAATTTAAAATCTTGAATAGCAGCTTATCACCTTCTTCACCATATTTGCCCAGTAAAGTAGAAAGGTTTTCCATGGCCGGCGTTTCAATGGGCAAATAACCATAAAGCTGAAAAACAGATTTAATCGTATCAAAAATATAATTTCTCCTAACCATTTCAGTGGGGGAAAAATCACGGGTTCCTTTCGGTATTGAAGGTTTTTGAGCCATCTTTAAAATCTAAAATTCAAATAGTTAAAGTGATGCAAAAGTAAATGAAATTATTTTTCAGGATACAGGATAATTGAATATTCAGTTAATAAACCTGATGGACAACGGATATTTGAATGTTTCACCATTATTCGCTTTGATGGAGGCAAGAACTATCATAATCATTTGAAATACCCATAGGGCGATCAGTAGTGCAATGCCAATGACAATTATTATTAAAATTGCGGCAATGATATAGTATATGATCATTGATATATGAAAATTCAGGGCTTCTTTTCCTTGTTCATTAACAAAAGGGAATTCATCTTTTTTGATGGACCAGATTATCAAAGGCCCGATAACACTGCCAAATGGAATAAAAAACATGACAAAAGCGCTTAAATGACAAAACATGCCCCACATCCGCTCATCCCTTACTTGCTGGTTTGTTTGATCCATATTGATTGAAATTAATTAACAAATGAATAAGTAATTGCAAAAGCAAACATTAAAGTTAGAAAAAGAATGGTTATCCGGTTATAAAATTCGCTCTTTTTAAGTGATTTTTTCTTTACAGCCACACTTTTCCCTGCCAGGCCAACAATAAAACCTAAAAATGATAACCCTACAAAAACCAATAAAAAAGTATCCATCAAATTATTAGTAGTTTTTTGAATAACAAATTACAGAAATTGGAAGCGTCTATTTAAAACTCTCCTATACTTATTAATTTTTCAAGTTCACCCGTTGCTACAGCCCAATTAAAGTTGCGATGGACAAAATTATATCCATTCAAAGCCAGTTCATTTGCCAATTCTTTTTTATCAAGCAAATGAATGATGTGATTGGCAAACTCTTTCGCTGTTTCTCCCACCAAAATCTCTACACTATTTTTGGCTTCGAGTGCTTCATTGGCTAAAGGCGAAGTAATACAGGGGATTTTCATTGCCATGGCCTCCAAAAGTTTATTTTGTAAACCGGTACCGATTTGCATGGGAGCAATAAATATTTTTGCTTTTGCATAACATTCCCTGATGTCCTCCACCCAACCTGTTATTTCTACTTTGTCAGATTTTAGTGCTGTAACATTTGCATGTGGTGATGCCCCGGCCAGTACCAATTTTACTTCTGGTTTTTGTTTTTGAACTAAGGGTAAAATTTCCTTTACCAAATATTCGGCAGCATTTACATTTGGAGGATAACCCATGTTCCCGATGAATACCAACTCATATTCTTTGGGAATATCCATAGGTTTAAAAAATTCCGTATCAACACCATTGATAACGATCTTTATTTCACCTTTATCCTTGTGCTGAATAAGATCACGGTCAGGCTTGGATATGATGGTTTTATTATCAAAATAATCAAATATATCGGCCTCATATTTTAATAGCCGTTTATATTCTGATTTTAAAACCGGTTTGAGATAAAAGGGAGAAGTCTGGCATCTTCGTTCTACACCTTTGGAAAATACATCCTGGTAATCAAGCGTTTTTGGAATTTTTTTATTCTTTACATATTCTGCCACCCGAATGAGCTGACAATAAATATGGTTGGGTTGTATTTTGTCTATCAACTTGTCAATCTTTTTATTAATCTCTGAATTGTAGAAATATCCAACCTGGAATGGCTTACCATTAAAAAAGGCTAAAAAAACATTGATGATTATAGAAATTTTCGAAATATTGAAATTGGTGATTGATTTGCAATAGGGCTCTAATGCTTTAATATATTCGGGTTTTATTTTAATGTCACTTAATGTGCAAAGGAAAATTTCATTTTTTACCGAAAGCTGCCTGATTTGGTTGTAAGCCCTGAGTTTATCGCCTTTTTCAAGGGGAAAAGGGAAGCGTGGTAAAAGTACAAAAATCTTCATGCAGCTGTCAAACCTTTGTTATTATTGAAAGGCTCAAAAATAAGTCAATTTTCCAAAAGCTTATTATAAAAGCCTACTAGTTTTTGAGTAGTACTTTCAATATTGTGATTTTGTTCAATTAGTTTTCTGGCATTTTGTCCAAGCTGTTCACAATACACTTTATTTTGAACACACTTTTCTATAGCATCGAGAAATTCATCCGGTGTATCGGCAATTATGATGTTTTTTCCATTCGTGTAGTTAATTCCTTCAGCGCCAATTTTAGTTGAAATAATAGCTTTTCCCAATGCCATACCTTCAATAATTTTTATCCTGATACCACTTCCTGAGAATAATGGCACAATCATAACACCTTTGGATTGAATAAATTTTTTTGCATCATCTACCTCGCCCAAAACTTCAACATTGGCCAGATTTATTTTTAACAGCCAGGAGGGCATCATTCTACCGGCAAGATAAAATTTTAATGCGGGAAATTTTTTATTTATCCTATCCCAGACATTATCCAAAAACCATTTAATCCCTTCTTCGTTGGGCATCCAGTTCATTGAACCCAAATGAAACAATGAAGGAAACTCATATTCTGAACCTGAGAAGTTATATTTGCTAATATCAACACCAAATGGGATATCTGTAACAGGAATCCGGCAACCATTATTTTTATAATAATCAGCATCCTTATCGGTGATAGCAATAATTCCATCCATATTATTCATGGTTGCTAACTCATACGCTTTTAGTTTGCCCGTTAAATGTTCAAGGTATTTTTTTTTAAATGGATTATTTGTGGACGAAGTGATCCTGCTCCAAATTAAGTGTTCGATATTGTGTGATCTTAGAATTATTTTCGCATCAGAATATTTCCTTATTGTTTCAATGTAAGGAGTCATGTAAAGCATTTCCAATTGTACAATGTCGTAGTTTTCATTTGATAGCGTTTCAGCGATCTTATTTTCAAATTTTTTGGAAATGAACCTTTCCACGTGATATGATTTTTTTGAGAACAGGTTTAAAAATGCTTCAATTGGTTTTACAGATAGATCTTTATAGATCAATTCAATACCTGTTTCTTTTTTATACTTCCCGGGAATCTCTTTTGAGTCAATAAAATATTTATTCGTATTAAGAGCTAATACTTTGATTTTATGATCGGCATTGGTAAGTCCCACGATATTGGCATTCATTGCCATGGGGCCACCTTCTCTGGGCGGGTATGGAGATTTATTACACAGAAATAATACTTTCATCAATCCGTTCTATTTTTAAAGATCCTGCTATACATTTTGATCCATGAGTCAGCATCCAGTAATGGTGAATCGGTTGTGGCTTTTATTGTAAGGAATATACCTAAAGGCAAAAGGACAACCGGAGCGATCCACATGCCAATGTTAGCATCAATCACACCCGATTTCACCGATTTTTCGCCTGTAATTGAAATGATGTGGAACAATACAAAAAATACTACAGAAACTACAACCGGCAATCCTAATCCTCCCCGTCGAATGATGGCGCCAAGGGGGGCGCCTATAAAAAACAGGACAAGGCAGGCAAATGAGAGAGTGAATTTTCTGTGCCACTCAGCCTGATGCCTGAAAACCAGCTTTTTTTTGAGTTCGATTTCCGTTTTATGATTCTGTAAAGTTTGTCGGTCCCTCCTCAACCTGTTTGTTGCCTCCTCAATGATATTAACCTTTTCATAATCCTTAAATTCTTGTAATAAGTCTGTTATATAGGGTTTGTCTGTTTCAAAGCTTACATATTTGCTTGAATCTATTTTAGAATAGAAATTGAATTTATTCAGGGTTGAAGCAGGGTTTTTGTCTTTTTTTTCATTTATCTGGGCAATTAATGAATCTTCTGCATCCCTCAACTGACGCAAATTGAGCATTGAATAATTACTCTTAAAGAGGTCTTCATTGGTTCTTGTCATTTCAAAGTCCATCAAATTAAACTTACGTATTTCCTCTCTGAATTTAGTTCTTTGATAAGGATTGGTTTTTTTATAATTCTTCTGATCGGTCTTTTCCAGATAATTGAATCCATTGTAAAGTATAAATACTAGGTTTAAACCATCGGAAGTGAGTTCCATTCTTCCTGAATCAGCCACAGTTAAATTTACATTTCCTTTTTTACTCCTGTGATCATAAATCATCACATTCCTTATGGTTTGGTCGTCTTTATCCTTTTTGCCAACCCTAATAACAAATCCTTCAATTCCTGTATAAAAAACACCTTCCTGAATATCCAGGGCAAGCTTTTGTTCCCTTACATCATATAACAACGATTTGAATTTAAGATTGGCAATGGGTAATACATTATTAGAAAAGTAAAAAGCAATACCACTAATAAAAATTGACATAATAATAAGCGGAAGCATAATTCTCCTCAATGAAATTCCGGCAGCCTTCAAGGCAACCAGTTCATAATGTTCACCAAGGTTTCCAAAAGTCATTAGCGATGAAAGCAAAATGGCCAGTGGAAGTGCTAGCGGAACAAAAGTAGATGATGCATAAAATAAAAGTTCTGCTATGATGTACCATTCAAGACCTTTTCCCACCAAATCATCAATATACTTCCATAAAAATTGCATCAGAAGGATAAACAATGATATAAAAAAGGTCATGACCAATGGACCGAGGTAAGATTTTATTACTAACAGGTATACTTTTTTCACCAAAATATTAATTCACCAATAAGTTAATCGCAAAGATAACGACATTATAAGATTAAAGTGTATGTCCTTTTTTTATTTGCACTATTAAAGTTTACCTGTGCTTTAAGTCCTGATTTAACATTCGTTATAGTTTACCGTTAACTGATTTATTTCAACCGTTAACTGATTTAGGCTTGTTAAAATATATTTTTTTAATAAATTTGTGTTTCTTTGTGTACAGTTTTAGGTTTTCTAAACAATTTTTTAAATTAATCATACGATTTACTAATCTTAAAAAAATGATCATGAAAAGACTTTTACTTTTAAGTTTTGTCCTGGCATTCGTTATGGCAGGATTTGCCCAGCAAAGGGCTACAATTTCAAATGACTTGCGTAATTTCGCAGTTAAAAAAGTACAGCCCGTAATTGAAACTAATAATTTCAGTCACGAGGCACTACCTTCTTCATCTCAGGATTTACTTACACCTGAAGAAGAGATTATTGGCACTACCTTTTATGACTTGCAAAGCAATTCAAGTATGCAAAACAGGATTTTTGTGTATGATGATGGTACCGTTGGCGCTGTTTGGACGATTGGTTATGATTTTCCTAACTTTGCCGATGACCGTGGTACAGGGTACAACTATTTTGACGGAAATGACTGGGGGCCTATTCCAACAGAAAAATTAGAAGCCGACCGTACCGGATGGCCGGCATATTCTGCATGGGGAGAAAATGGTGAAATCAACCTTGCACACTATTCCGGAGCTGCTTATGATGGCCTGGCTTATTCCAGAAGGGCAGATAAAGGTTCAGGCGACTGGACGCTGATAGATTACTTAACACCGGTGGGCAACGAAATGGTTTGGCCCAGGATGACAACCGGTGGTGTGAACCACAGCGTTGTTCATCAAATTGCTCTAACCCGGCCTGTAGCTAATGGCGGTTCAATTTACCAGGGAATAGATGGCGCAATGTTGTATTCCAGATCAGCGGATGGTGGTGATACTTGGAATATGCAAGATGTACTTATTGATGAAATGAACAGCAGTAATTATCTGTATTTTTCCGGCGATACTTATGAAGTCCAGGCACAAGGTGACAACGTTGCTATTCTTTATGGTGATTCATTTACTGATCTCGGTTTAATGAAATCAACCGATGGTGGTGACACATGGACACAAACCATTATCTGGGAGTGTCCATATCCATTGTGGGATCCCAATGCTATGTTTCCAACTGACACTTTCTATTGTGCTGACGGCGCTCATGGCCTTGCTTTTGACCAAAGTGGCATGGTACACGTTGTATTCGGTATCAACAGGGCTCAATCTGATGGAGCCGGAGCTTTCTGGTACCCCGGAGTTGGTGGAATTGGTTACTGGAACGAAAACAGGCCAACTTTCTCTAATGATATGAATGCATTGTGTCCTTATTCTGATTGCGTTTATTCAGAGCTTGTTGACGATTATAGTTTAATCGGATGGACACAGGATATCAACAATAACGGTACTATTGATGTTCTTGATGACTGGGG
>JAIOTR010000364.1 GCA_021106665.1 Bacteroidales bacterium | reverse complement strand
TAGGGGATATGGAATCTATGTAGTTTTCAAAATTCAGATATTTCCTTACATTTTTTATTGCAACGTTTGGATCAATCAGGTTTAACTGTTTATTTTCTTCATTGCGTGAATTCAGGTAACTGCGTAAAAAGGTGAAGACCGGATTTAACCCCAATTGGTTCGGGAAAGCATAATTACTGAAATAGGCTGTGCCAACCCTGATGGGTGACTTTTTGCTGATCCTTCCTCTCATTCCAACGAATAAAATAAGTCCGGCAAGTAAAGTCAATATAAGGTTTTTCGCAAAAAAAAGTATTCTGTTTCCTGTGATGTCAACTGGATTATCCATTAAATATAGCTTCGTAATCCGGCGAAGTAATTTGTAAAATAAAAAACAAAATATAATAAACGGGATAAAAGTCCACCAGTACCTGAATTCCTGTATGATCATTTTAGTGACAAACCCCGGTGTTTCAGCCCAAAGGAATGCGGAAACATTAAACCTTGCAAAAAACTGGTTGAAATAAGGGATGTCTGCGGCACAGATCAAAAATGCCACACAATATAAAACAAACAAATACCAGAAAATAATCCTGCTAATAATGCGGTTTGTAAACCGGAATGTAGAGGTAATCAAAAGCATAATAAATGGTATACTTAGGATATAACCGGATATAACCGTATCAAACCGGAATCCCATAAAAAAGGAATTTAATAGTAATACAAAGGATTCACCTTGAGGAAGGTCGTTTAAACGGTTGACCTCATTCAATAACAGTGTGATCCTGAAGGCTGTGAAGAACAGTATACCTGTTAGATAGGTAAAAAATAAAAATAACAGATGATGGGGGATAAATTTATTTAATTTCAAATTTCCTAAACTGTGTTATTATTTACTTAAAAATCGTCTTCTAAGGGATTACACAAAAGTAAGAACAATAATTTTCTGTTCTGAAGAAATTGACGAAATAATCATTTCAGTCTTGGATACTATGAACTTGTTTTATCAATTAGACTATAATAGACATTTCTTAAGCCCCACCAGCAAATTGCAGCTGCCAGAAGAATTATAAATCCGAACAATGCCGGGGTATATGTGCTTAAATAACCTGTCCAAACCATTGGAGCCGAAATATCGGCGGCATCCATAAGTTCAACTAATATTGCCCAGGTAGCACTCAGTTGTCCAACAATTCCTAATAGTGCTGCTATAAATCCCCAAAACAAAATGGCATTCAGGTATTGTTTGCTTGCGTTCTTTTTGATCAAAAGGTCATATATTTTTATCCCGATCAGGATCAATACAATCAATGCAATAAGGATAAGGGGCCATTTCCAGGGGCCCATGAACATGAAAAATTGTTGAAATCCGCTTATTGTTTCCATAGTTTTTTGTTTAGAGCTAAGAGCTTGG
Organism: Bacteroidales bacterium; assembly: GCA_021106665.1. Lineage (GTDB taxonomy): Bacteria > Bacteroidota > Bacteroidia > Bacteroidales > JAADJA01 > JAADJA01. Next base: position 2,946 of record JAIOTR010000364.1, on the reverse strand, counting down.
AGCATAGAGCAAGGAAGTTTCTCTGTTTACTCCAATCTCCACGCTCTTTGCGCCATGCTTTCATTTTATTATCAGTTTTTTCGTTTGAATGTTATCGTTTGTCTTTAAAGTACAAAAGTAAACCCCTGCTGGAAAATTTCCTACTTTAAATTCCATTTCATAGGTTCCGGGCTTTTTTGGTTCATTCATAATTCGTTTAATCCTAATTCCTGACACCTCATATAAATCGCAATTCACCATTCCCGGTTTATCAACTTTGATTTTAAGATTTAAAGTTTCTGAGCATGGATTAGTTACTATTGTCAGGATCTCTTTTGTTTTTATATCATTTTCCATCGTTGAGGTAAAACATGCTTCCATCACTTCTTCCGGGCTGTTACACCCGGTAGCATTGTCATATATTTCAATGTAACCATTTGGCGAAACCAGGTATTCGCAAACACTTTGAACTTCACACTCAGATAAAGCGCTGTTATTTATTAAAACCAGATGCGCAATTGATTCCGGATCCAATGAATGTAATCCCCATAAAGTGTTCAATGATTCATTTCCACAAATTATCAGAAAACTTCCAATTGATTCCAGGTTACTCAAACTTGTTAAACTTGTGAGTGATGCGTTACCATTTCCACCAATGGAGCCTATTACAAGGCTGCCACTGATAGCTGATAGCCCTTCCAGCCCTGATAAATTTTCCAGGTTTTCGTTATTTTCTATCAGTACATTTCCGTTAATGTTAGTCAAACTATTTATTCCCGTTAAACTGGTCAGGCTGGTGTTGCCCTTAATTTCAACTCCTCCCCAAAGGGTATTGATATTGTCCATTCCGGCTAAATTGGTTAAAAGGTCATTTTCTGTGATCTTCAGACTTCCTAAAATAGTGTGGATGGAGGTAGCGCCAGTTAGATTTTCCAGGTTGTCATTATTGTGAATTTCAAAGTTACCCCAGATATAAATGATATTGTCCAATCCACCAATTTCAATCAGGTTTGGATTATTGGAAATTTTCAAATGCCCACCGATAAATTCCACATTTGTAAATCCCGCTAAACTTTCAAGCGAAGTATTATTTAAAACATAAAAATTTCCATTAATTTCTAAAAGGTTTTCTAAGCTGGTTATATCGATTAGGGTTTCATTGTTTGAAATAAAAAGAGCTCCACCGGTTGAAATCATATTATCCAGTCCTGACAAATTTGTGAGTAATGGATTCGCACTAATTTCCAAATAACCCCAATTAATAGTTAAATTGTACAGACTGTCAAGGTTAGAAATGTTATCTCCGCTGATTGTAACATTTCCTGCTATTTCAATACAATTGGGGTGATAAACCGGAAAGCTGTCGATTTCTTCCTGGCTGGAGAAAAAAGTTCCACCTGCAAGACAAATGCCTTCGCATGATTCTATCACTTCCTCAGGAGTGTTACAACCCGGTGCGTTATTTTCAACAATTATATCTGCAAAAGGATCGGTTAAAAACTCACAAAAGTTTTCCAGACTGCACGACGACAGCGAACTGTTGTTGCAGATGTACAGGAAATCAATGGTGCCGGAATATATGTTTTCCAATCCGGTTAAACTCGTAAGCGATTCATTGCCGGCAATAAAGAGATATCCATTTGTAGATGTTAATGAACTTAATCCCGTAATATTTGTCAGGGATGGATTGCCCATATTTGCAGGATCATCAAATCCGATAGCCAGCTCTCCTTCTATGGCTGCTAAGTTATCTATTCCATCCAGGGTAGTCAGGTTTTCGTTATCGAAGATATATAAACCCCCTGCGATAAATTCAAGGTTGCCCAGGCCGGACAAATCCTGCATTGCATCATTATCAATGATCACAAGGTTACTTTCAACGGCAAAAACATTATCTAAGCCTGACAATGTATTCAGGCTGTTGTTGCTGTAGATCCTCAGATCACCCCCGATAATAGTTAAATTCCCAAGACCGGTCAAACTTGTGAGATTATTACAGGAAAAGATAATTAGCGTATCCCAGATTAAAGAAATTACATTTAACCCATTCAGGTTTGAAATATCATTTCCAGTGATCACTACTTGCCCTTCTATTTCTGTACAATTGGGATAATTAATCTGGAAGCTGTCAATCTGGGATTGTGTTGTAAATGTAATACCCTCGGGCAGGCAAGGCTGTGATAATACTGACATTTGTATCGTCAGCATTATCAACATTGTCAGAATTAAATTTTTATTGGTTTTCATGTTTAAATTGTTGGTTGCAGGTTGCAAGTTACAATTTTTTGGTTATTGGTTTCAAGCTAGATTACAAGTTGCATGTTTCAGATTGCAGGTTACATGTTCCAGATTACATGTTATAGGTAAACTCATACTAATCATCTTTTAATTATTTTCTTCATATCGATTTTATTTTTGGTTTGTAATTTAATAATATAAACACCTGCTGGCAGATCACTCACATTAAATACTACATCGTATGTTCCGGGCTTTTTTGGTTCATTCAACAGTCTTTTCACCTCGATTCCTGAAATCTCAAATAAATCACAATTCACTACTCCTTGTTGTATAATTGTAAAGTTTAAATTCAAAGAACCTGAGCAGGGATTTGGAGAGATAGAAAAGTTTTCCTCCAGGATAATTTCCTGAACTGAAAGCGTATCACAGGCGGCTTGTACTTCTTCAATGCTGTTGCAGCCGGGAGCATTGCCATATATCTCTACTTCTCCGTTTGGGCTAACCAGATAATTACAGATACTTTCGACATCACAAGTTGATAAAGATGAATTATAGTGGATATCCAAATCCTCAATTGAGGCTGGTTCAATATTATTTAATCCCGATAAACTAGTTATGGAAGAATTCTTACTAACAATTAAATCTCCAGCAATGTGGCTAATATTGCTTAAATCATTTATATTTAATAGTGAATAATTGGTCCCTATTTCAAGGTCTCCACCTATAATT
>JAIOTR010000152.1 GCA_021106665.1 Bacteroidales bacterium | reverse complement strand
TGGCTCTCAATCTGTTTATTAATTACATTTTCAACCAGGTTACTTATTGATTCTTCGTCCGGCTTTTTCATAGCTCTTGATGCGGCTTCAACGGTATCAGCCATCATTAACACGGATGTTTCTTTTGAAAATGGCTCAGGTCCATGATATGTATAAATATCCTGGTCAATTTCCTCATCGGGATTATCCCTTTTTGCAAGGGTATAAAAATATTCTGTCTTCCGTGTACCATGATGTGTTCGGATAAAATCTATAATTTGCTCCGGAAGTTTGAACTTTTTGGCTTTTTCTACACCTGAAATCACATGGTCAATAATTATCCCGGCACTTTCTTCATATGTTAATTCATCATGCGGGTTCACCCCTGTTGATTGGTTTTCAATAAAATAAAATGGTTCGTTGATTTTGCCAATATCATGATACATCGCACCTGTTCTAACCAGCAAAGGATTGCCACCAATCTCATAAACTGCTTCTTCGGCAAGATTGGCCATTTGCATGCTATGTTGAAAAGTACCGGGAGCCTTCAAGGCAAGTTCACGAAGTAATTTATTATTGGTATTCGATATCTCAAGCAAAGTAACATCTGTAATCAAACCAAATATTTTTTCAAAAAGGAAAATTACAGGATAAGAGAACAAGGTCAGAACTGCACTGCCGGCAAACAATGCAAAATAAAAATAATTCATTCCTTCGATGGAGCCTTCCTGTATCAAGGTCATCCCTGTATAAATTACCGAATAGGTTACAAAAATCATAAACGAAGTGAGGAAAAATTGCGACCGCCTTTCAAGTTTAACAATACTCAGAATGGTTACAATACCGGCAAATAACTGAAGGAAAACAAACTCATAGCTATTGGGAACAATAAGAGCAGTTATTATGATGGTGATCAAATGCGAAAATAAGGCGAGGCGCGTATCGGTAAATACGCCAATAATAATCGGGACAAGGCATACCGGAATTAAATACACATAAGCAGGATTGTACTTAACAACAAAACTTGTAACCAAAACAATGAAAAGTATCAATATCAGTATCAATACGACCTGCTTGGTTTCAGCAAAAGTTTCCATCCTGAAGAACAAAAGGAAAAGAAATAACGCCGTCATTGACACGCCTATAAGGATTAGCTGTCCGACAAGAATACCGGCATACTTAAATGACGAACCCAATTTCGATTCGTAATCCTGCCTCAACGATTTTAATAACAGGAACTTTTCATTTGTCACCAGTTCCCCTTTTGAAATGATCAGTTCACCGGTTTGGACCATTCCCCTGGTCAGTGATATTTTTTCAATTATCGCTTGTTTCTCTTTTTCATTAGCTTCTGAATCAAACTTAACCGTTTGAATCAGCGCATCTTCCAAAACAGCCAACGACAAATTCTTGTCAATCCTTTCAAAAGAATCTAATTGGGAATGAATAAATCTACCGGCAGAATGAATGGTAAAAAAATCTGCCAACTCTTTTTCTTCTCCCACATTATCAGAAACTACAATGATTTTATAATCTTTTGGTTTTTCTGTTAGATCGGGATTCAATTCAATGATCCCCAGTTCCATGATTGAATCATAAATTAGAAGGCAGATATCGAGATTATTTTCTTTCTTTCGCTCAAATCGTGGCCTTTCCTCGTACTTTGTATTCCATTTTAATTTAAAATCCTCAATCAGTTTATTCCGTTGGGTTCTGTAAAGTTCCAGATCATTAATAAAATATGGTTTAAGGTCTTGTAATGCAAGTTGGCGTTCTGCTTCAATGACTTCTTTCGATTTTAAAATGGCAAAATCAAAAGGGGCAATGAGGTTTTCATGCATCCAGGGTTTTCCCTTTCGAAATTCATATTTGAATTTTCCTTCCTGCGGAAAGATCAATACCAAAACTATAATACTGATGAGGAACAGCACTACCTTTGATATTTGCGAATAATGATTTCGTAAGTAAGACAGAAAATTTTTCATTCCACTTTTTTTGAATCTACGAAATTAAATAAATTTGGATTTGTAATCATGTAAATAAGTTTACAGCTAAGTAGTAATTGAAATTATTTTCTTATTAAAACGTTGTAATTAATTGCACTTCCATAACACTTTATTTTATCTGCTTTAAAGATTTCACGCAAAGGGCGCAAAGAGAATCGCAAAGACTGCATTCGTATATCGTTAATCGAAATTCGTATATCAATTTTTTTCTTGGTCCAGAATCACCGCTTCCAAATCATACTTCAGCCCTTCATATCCTGTCAGGTAAGCCTTTACCGAACCGATAAGGATCTTTGCCTCCACCATTACCGGTATTCTGTTTTTATCATCGGTAACCCACACAAACAAATCTTCACCCCCTTTAAACATTGTACCTTCCACGAGAAGAGCACTTAATTTTATACAGCTGTACTTTTTTCCATTCCGGTTTTTTATCATCTCTTTTCCAAGCAACCGGATATAAAGTTCATAAAATTCCCCATCGATGATAAATTTTACCGGAATCGTATCGCCGGCTTTATACAGGTCATAGTTTATATTCCTGGCATAGTAAATGGCTGTAAGCACATCGAAGGTACATGAATCCAACTTCAATTTTTCGATTGACATCGGTTCATCTGAATTTTCTATCGTTGAAATTAATGTTCCGTTTTCAAAATCGAAATCGTACCTAATATTGACTTCATAACCACCTTCATAAGTATTGCGGGTAAACCAATAAGGCTGAAATTTTTCTGTATCAACAGTTGACTGAAACCGATCCCGAACTTTGAAGAACCAGTCATAAAATTTATATGACCGGCCATGGCTATCAAAATAGTAATATGCTTTGTTTTCGATTCCTGTAGTATCCGTTTTAAAGGATACCTCTCCTGCATCCA
>JAIOTR010000208.1 GCA_021106665.1 Bacteroidales bacterium | reverse complement strand
GTGTCCATGGCATTGAAATTATAAACACTGAGCGTGTCATTTTCAAGCAGTAGGGCTCCCATATTCATATAGGTGGTATCAAAATAGTTATTCACCCTGCTTGTTAATTCCCATTTACCGCCCCTGCCATAAAAGTATACCTTGTTAAGAAAGTCCCAAACCTTCTCGCCCATGTAATCATACTCCATGAAAATGGTTTCATATTCATCGTCATCCATTGATTCAAAATGTACCTCTCCCCAAAAATCATAAAACATTCCGGTAGAAAGTTGTACTGATCCATGAATATGCAAGAAGTTGGAATCAGGACCGGCCATTGTGGGCAGGTTAACCATACCATCCCATATCATATCACTGAATGTGGCATGTTTAACATTAACATTTACCACCATACCGCTATCGGCGAAGCCGGATCCACTATCAAAATAAATATCATCTATAACTGTAGGCGGGCATTGATCGCCGACACCGTTAGAGGTTAATGACCAGTGATTGATATCATCCCAATTACCATTTCCTCCGACCCAGTAAAGTGTTCGGGGATCAAGCAAGGAAAGAAATTCAACATTTTCATTATTCCCCAGGTCAATCCCATTCTCAATATTTAAGGTGGAGCCAATATTTCTAATATCCTGAACCATGAGGAACTCCGTACTATATGCCGTTCCTGTATAATCCATCAGGCCTTGTGTTTCCTTATGTGATGATGAAAGGATGGACAGTCCCCTGTTGCAGTCGCCGATTACCTCAATCTGGTTTACTTTTTGAACATTGGTAAATGTATAATAACTTCCTGGCTGCTCCAGCGAATCGGGCGCCATCTGGTACCAGTAACCTGTGTTAAGGGTTAGAAGATCAATGTCATTCGATCCGCCAAAAATGCCATCGGCACTGAAGACAGCATGATTAACAGTATTTTTATTTGGTGACCACCCGCTTAACACTCCATGGGTATTGAAGAAAAGTCTGTCATTAACCAGATTTTTACCTGCCAGCTTCCCTTGGGGTACAAAGAAATTTATACTGTCCATTTCATTATCTTCTCCAAAAATGGTACTGGGGAAAACATCTCCATAACTAAAACCGTTGAAATCGATCCGGTGGAAAAAAGATTCATCTGGCTCAAATGCTCCATGAACCAAATTTACACGGGTGTACCACACGTCATACCATGGTCCGGTAACATTACACCGTATAGGACCCATCATGGTAATGGCGCCATCAAATAATAAAGTATCTATTTTAAAGCTGCCTTCAATTCCAGGAGTCTTTTTTCCTTCCAGCGATCCGCTTCCGAGAAAGTGAACTTTACGCATATAGGTTCTGATATCCGTATTATTAATACCTCCGTCAACAGGTAAAAAATCAATATCGTGATAATTGATCATTTCACCGGCAAAATTGTTCATTTCACCACCTATAAAAATATAGGAGTTAGCAGCATTAAAATTAAGATTTTCACCACTTAATGACCAGTTACCTACCAAATAGAAATCGGTATTTTCAATGATCACCTCCCTGGTTTTATCACTTGCTGTTGAAAATCCCCTGGATACAATAAACTGCTCGTTCGAATTAAATGAACCATTATTATGAATGATCACAGGATTTATCGGCCAATCAACAGGCTCTGTTCCCTCAAATAAAACCTGCCATGCACTTGGAAAAGTATCAATCACAAAAAGTGTATCCTGAAGTATCCATTCTCCATTTCCATTAAAAATAATATTTCCTCCAAACCTGGTTTCTGAACAGGAAAGTATATTTCCGGGCATATCGGATAAAAATACTATATTACCCTGGTATTCATTAATTACTTTAGGATCAAAAGTTAATGAGCCATAAATACTGAAGCTGGTAGTGTTTGATCCACCAACAATAACCACTGTATCCTGTATGTTTTGCCAGGTCATATTTCTACAGGTAGGATTACCGGTTAAAATAAATACAGTATCCCTGTTTTGCAAAAAGGAATTTTCATTGAAGATCACATTGTCTTCAGCATCGGGTACTTCTGAGGGGATTTGTCCTGTAACGGTTCGCCAGCTATTTAAGTCTGACCATATTCCCTGTCCGCCAACCCAGTAATAATCTTCTGAAAATACCTGAAGAAATGATAATAGCAAAAAAGCAAGAGGAATTATCTTCTTATATTTCATAATTTCCTGTTTATTATGTTATTTTTTTGTCTTCATTTTTACTTAGTGTTCTTTGTGTCTGCTTTGTGCAACTTTGTGCCATATTTGCCTGCGGGCAGGAAAAGCTGTAACACAGAGAAGACTCAGAGATTTATTGAGATTGTCTCAATTAAAACATATGTTTCAAAACATTGATATTAATTTATACAATTTTAACTACCTGTACCAAGAACGGTCAGGCTGCCTTTGTAAACTTTTTTAATATTATCAGGACCATAATGTACTTCAAGTACCCAGAAATAAGTACCCTCAGCAACATAATTGCCGTTTTTATTTTTTCCATCCCAACCTGAAGTAAAGTCACTGGATTCCCAGACTTTTTCACCCCAGCGGTTGAATACGATCATTTTGTGATTACCTGTTACGTTCCATCCTTTTCCCGGTTCAAACCTGTCATTGTCTCCATCACCATTTGGAGTAATTACAATGGGTACTTCTACATTAAATACTTCCACTATAATTTCATCTGAATTTTCACATGTAGTTTCCGTATCAGTAATCTGAACAATAATTATATCCTGGCCATTTGTAATTTGCGAATAATTAACAGGCAATGTGTTAGTACTGGATGTGCCATTTTCCCATATCCAGATGTAAGTGTAATTTCCAGTTCCAACATCTGGTTTTAACTCGATATTATCACCAGGGAATAATGTAACATCATTACCTAAATCAACATCAGGTAAAGGATTAAGCGTTACTTCCTTATAGGCAGTAGAATCCCCGCAAACATTTTCCAGGGTTAATTTATAATTTCCTCCCTGTGTTATGTCAATGGAAGGCTGGTCAGATATGGAGTTGTTATCCCTGAACCAATAATAAGTGAAGTTGCCTTCGGGCCCGCTTAATGTAATTGTTTCACCTTCACATAGCATATCATCGCCTGTAATGCTTGCTTCAGGAACCGGAAATTCTTCGATATAAATTGTATCCTCTGACGGACATCCGAAATAGTAATTAACATTTACTGAATAATATCCTCCGGTAGTTACATCAATTGTTTCTACACCATAGTCTCCTGTGCTCCAGGTATAATAGTCGAATCCGAATCCTGCATCCAGGGTTATTGTTTCACCTGTACAAAGGATCAAATCCTCACCGAGATCAACAATATTGGCTACATCAATGTAAACCGTATCTGATCCTACACAACCATGTATATCTGTTACCTCCACATAATAAATCCCGTTTTGTGTAACACTAAAAAATGGAAGAGTTGTATTATCCTGCCATAAATAGGTGCTATAGCCAATACCCGGTTCAAGTAATGTAGTTTCACCATAACATAGGGTAAGGTCTTCGCCAAGGTCAGGATCCGGTTCGGGCCAGTTTCCAATGGTTATAGTATCATAAGCTGTCCCACAGCCACTTTCGACTTCAAGCCAGTACGTGTCGGGCAAAGTAACCGTTATGCTGGATGTAGTCTCGCCGGTCGACCATAGATAGGCATTAAAGATACCAAACAAAGGTTGAAGTACGATTTGGTCATTGGTACAAATAATTGTATCATTTCCAAGTTCTATCGCGATAGCGGGATCATCCACATACAAATATATCGAATCGGTCTTCGTACAGCCATCAAGGGTAACCTGTACCCAATAGGTTCCTGTTTCCCATGCAATTAGAGACTGGTTTGTCGATCCGTTCTGCCAGAGGTAGGATGTGTAACCACCTCCCGGGTCAAAAATAATGGAATCACCAATACATATCGTCGTATCGTTCCCTATATATATGTTAAGTTCAATTAAGCTTACATAAATGGAATCGCTGTTCGTACAGCCCGCAGGACCCATGACTATAACATAATAAAAGCCCGGATCTGTAACAGCATATATGGAATCTGTGGATCCATCCTGCCAGAGATATCCCAGATAGCCACCGCCTGCATTCAGGAATAGCGTATCACCTTCACAAATTACCGCTGAATCATTACCGATATCCACTTCAGGAAGCGGAACGACCGTTACCTGTATGGAGTCTATCACCGAATCCTGACATAAGTCAAATACATTCACATAATACATTGTTGTTGTATCGGGAGCTACTGTAATTGTATCGTTATTAATAGAGAAACCATCCCATTCATAGGTATAGGGCGGTATTCCATTAACAGTATTGACCCAAATATCAATTTGCTGCCCCTGACAGATCATTGTGCTTGGACTTGTTGATGTAACCATATCAACATAATCAACGATGATAAATATCACCGTATCATACCGGACAATACATCCCAGGGTATTTTCGATGATCAATACTATGTCTTCTTCGCCCTCAATTATTCCATCTTTGTACGGAAATATATGAATAACGGCAGTATCCTGGCCTTCTTCAAATGTAATACAATCGTCAATTTCTTCATAATCTACTCCATTGATAGCTGTACCGCCAATTTCATAACAAACTGTAATAGGTGCATATTGTGGATTTGGAAGGTGAAATATTATATCTGCCTCTACGCATCCTTCAATCATGTTGTCGGAAACACCTTGCGGGAAAGGATCGATTTCAACTTCAATTTTTGGGCTCTCAAAACTGTTTTCTTCAATAAAAACACCTGTATCATAAATATGGTCTCCTGCATCAGCCACTCCAATTTTTATATGATAAGTCTCACATGGAACCACAAGGAGCCAGGCAACTAATACGGTTGTAAATCCATCATATTCAAGTGAAAGTCCGCCCGTATTATCGTCGTAATACCAGCAATAGTTACATGGTCCTGTAGGAACAACGCCAGGGGGAGAAAATCCATTGTTAACATTATTGATTGTTACAGTTACATCTTCAGTCCCAGGTACAATAGCAACATTTTTATCAGCATACATTCCGCCCATCGGGTCGGGCCCGGTCACAAAATAGCCAAATACATCATTAAAAGTTGAAAAAACCCATTCGTTGTATTCTTCCGATCCGAAAACATATTTAAACCGTAAAGTATCTGATTCAGGAACGAAGTCGAACTCAAGTACTGAAGCATCGTATGTGGTTGCCGTTGTAATAGCATTCAGGGATGGATGTCCTGCTAATCCATTGTTGGCACCGGCACTGTTTGATGTGTTTGGGCCGGGGATCACATAACCCCCGCCGGATGTTAAAAATATTCCGCTTTCGATCCCCAGGTTGGTTGCACTGCCATTGGTAAATATACCCCTGGCAGCATCTGCTCCCTGAAAGGTTACATTATCATACATAATACCTTCTCCAACAATATTTTCAACCATGTCTTCGGGTGTTACATCCGGACCGGGCAATATATTGATCTGGGCTGAAGAATTGAAACTAATTAATACAATACCAATTACAAATGCGGTTAAAATGAATGACCTAATGTTTTTCACGAGATTGATTTATTTTTTGGTGATTAATTTTTCTTTCTAATTTAAGAATTTTACGGCTTTCAAACTACCTGATAATCTATATTTAAAACAAGACACCTAATATATAAAAATGGTTGCCTAAAAATAAATTTCTTTACTAATAAAGAATCAACATTTTACAGTACAAATTTAAATAATTTTTTTGAATTTTAAATTATATGAGGATTATACACATAAAGTACTGAAATTCAGGAAGGAAAAAATGAAACTCGCATGAGGATGTCTCATAAGTCAAAAATTAAGGTCACATTGAGCCTGTCGAAATGTGTACAACCCTGTTAATCAACTATGTTTCGACAGGCTCAACATGACCACTTGGGATTAAAATAGACTTATGAGCCTTTTTTAACCGGGCACTTTGTATACTTGCATTCAGTTCAAAACCAATCAACAGGATAATGGCATTAAAATATATCCAGATCAAAATGATCAGCAGAGTTCCGATAGATCCATACAATGCATTATAGCTGGAAAAATTCTGGACATAAAAATTGAAACCAAGAGAGGCGATTACCGACAAAAGTGTGGCAAGTGATGACCCTGCAGAAATGAACCTGAATTTGCTAGCCTTGGCAGGAGCCAGGTAATAAATGAATGAAATTGTAAAAAAGAACATGGCAATAAGGATCAGCCATTTTACCGATTCAAGCAAATAAAAGGTTATTGAACTTGTGAGTATATGCTGCTCAACCAGGAATTTCAGGAAATAAGAGCCTGTCGTGATCATTGCAATTGAAATGATAATGATAACACTAATGATAAAAAACAACAATGTTGAAATTAACTTTTGTTTTATCCACGACCTTGTTTCAATTGTATGATAGGTTGTATTAAAAGCTCCAATGATGCTGTCAAAACCATTCGTTGCAAAAACAATGGCAAGTACGAAAGTTAAAGACAGCAGGCCACTTCTTGGGCGTTCGATAATATCTACCAGTGTTTGTCTGATAATATCCTTGGTTTGCTCGGGGAGAATATTTTCGATAAAACTTAGCAGGATTTCCTGGAAATTGTCAATGGGAATGAAAGGAATTAAAGTAAAAAAAACTATGACCATGGGGAATATTGCAAGAAAGAAACTGAAAGCTATTGAAGATGCCCTGGCAGTTATATAACCCTGGAAAATGCCCTGGAAGAAGAATTTTGCCACATCGTACAATGGCATGTCGTCAAAACCTGGTAAAATAATCCGTTTGGTAAGTTTCAGGAACATAAGTACCGGTCTCCATCTGACAATGTTTATTCTCATTCAATGAAGGAATTTGTAAAAATTTATTCGATCGCTACCAAACTCATGTCCAAACTTTGAATCTGATGTGTTAATGCACCTACTGAAATATAATCTACACCGGTTTCAGCATATGATTTTATTGTCTCAATGTTAATACCCCCTGAAGCTTCAGTTTCATAATTCCCATCAATCAGGTCAATAGCCTTTTTCAAATCTGCGGGTGAAAAATTATCAAGCATGATCCTGTTAATTCCACCATGATCCAATACCTGGTGCAATTCTGAAAAATTTCGTACTTCAATCTCTATTTTAAGTTCTTTGCCTTTTTCCGATAGATATTTATTTGTAGCGTCAATTGCATTTTCAATCCCACCTGCAAAGTCAATATGGTTATCCTTGATCATGATCATATCATAAAGACCCATGCGATGATTTTCACCGCCACCCATCCTAACTGCATATTTCTCAAGTTCACGGAGTAAGGGTGTAGTTTTCCTGGTATCAAGTAACTTTGTTTTAAATCCTTTGATTTTATTTGATAGTTTATGCGTGTAAGTTGCAATTCCGCTCATTCGTTGCATAAAGTTAAGAGCAAGTCTTTCAGCAGATAAAATTGAACGGGCCTGGCCTTTTACAAAAAAAACAATATCACCTTTTTTAACTGTGGAACCATCCTGTATAAATATTTCAAATTCTAAATTGCTATTGGCCTTTTTAAAAACCTTCTCAGCAACTTTAATCCCAGCTAAAATCCCTTCTTCTTTAATGATCAACTTTGCCTTTCCAAAAGCTGTTCGTGGAATAGTTGATAAGGAAGTATGGTCACCATCACCAATGTCTTCCTGAAATGCTTCATCAATTATTTCATCTATATTCATAGGAACAAATTTATTCCTTTTCGAATTGAAACTGGTGAATAAGTAATTGGTCTTTCTGGTTTTTCAGAAGTACATAGACCCTGTATTCTTGAGATGAGGTTTTGTAGGTTCCAATAAAATATTTTGACCCGTCATTGGAAGAGCCTTCGTGGTTTACAGTAAAAGATGTTAATGGAGAATTTTTAAAAAAATCACGGACGATCATTTCGGCTTGAGTTTTACTGTAATTTCCGTCTGTATCACCAATTTCCAGGACAATTGTTGAATTAAAATAACCGGAAAGTTTTTTTGCATCCATTGATTCAATTGCATTTGCCACTTCCTTGATGATATCATCAGAAGGTAAGACAGCATATGATTGATTTAAAGACAAAAACAAAAATAAAACGACAATTGTTAATGATTTCATTCTGTCAGATTTTAGGTGATTCAATACAATTTCCAATCCAAAATTCGCGGATTGATAAAGTAAAATGTTAAACATTACAAAATTAGTCAAATTATACCATGGTCTTTAATAAAATTTGAGCAAAACTTAGATTGAAAATAATTCTGCCTAATTTTGCAAACAATTGAGGGAACTTAAAGACTAGTGATAAGTCAATATCAAAATGACGCAAGCATCTTTTAATTTAATCATCGGATGACTTAGTGAAAGAATTTAGAGTAAAAAATAGAGTTTCGTGAAACTTAAATTATTAAGTCATCCGATGAATAGCACCCGTTTATTGTTGACTTGATACTAGCTGAAAATTATATTTATATTTTATTGAGGATTAAAATCTTTGTGGATTCTTAGCGACTTTGAGACTTGGTGGCAAAAAAGCATTCAATAATTGATAATAAATGAACATAATTATAACAGGGGCAAGCAAGGGTATTGGTTATGAATTGGTGAAAGCTTTTGCTAATGATTCGGCAAATAACATTCTTGCCATTTCCAGAAATGAGGAATTGCTGTCAAAACTTAAAAGGGAGTGTTTGGATTCAAATCAAAATTCGAATGTATTTCC
>JAIOTR010000300.1 GCA_021106665.1 Bacteroidales bacterium | reverse complement strand
GGAACAATTGATCAGTCAATACATGAATTACTTTCAAAAGAATATAAACCAGATGGAGAGAATGAAGAATTTCACAGTGTAAGGTTGTATCATTTTCTAAAGAAATAAACCTGTTATTTCGTATATTTGTTTGTGATATAATGAGTTGTGGTTCATACTGAAGAGCCCAACCTACAATAGCACATTTGGTTTTTTCCGACACAATAGCCTAATCATTAAAAAAACCAAAAGAGCTATATTATAACCAGAGTTAAAATTCAAATATTTTACACCGACCGTTAATTCTGTTCTAAAAGCATTTGATTCTAAAAATTGAAATGAACAATGTTAGTCTTAATTCTTGATGTTTGTAATTAGTTAAGATAATACCACTTCAAAGAAATATTTCACAATAGAATTACGCATTTCGCTATTCTAATATAAATAAATGCATATATTATGCATAAATTTAATTTACACTTGCTTTTTTCAATTGTATTTCGTATATTTGCAGAATATTTGTAATTATTAAAAATAGAGTACATGAAAAAAGAATTTAAAAAGTTCTGCGAGGACATTCGGTTAACACCGAATCAAAATGAAGATGCAAAGACAAAATACACAGGTGTATGTAAAACTTTGCATAAAAAATATTACAATTCTGAGTATGACGGTAAGACAAAATTTTTGTTTGGTTCGTATAAAACCAAGACCAATATCAGGCCCTTAAGCGAAATGCAAGATGTTGATGTTTTGTTCAAAATCCCACAGGAAACTTTCGATAAGTTTGATGACTTCGAGAGTAATGGACAATCTTCTTTATTACAGGAAATTAAAGGTGTTTTAGAAAAAACATACAGCACGACCGAAAAAGTAAGTGGCTGGGGCAAGGTAGTTTTAGTTAAAATGGCAGAGGGAACACATAACGTTGAAGTCCTTCCCGCTTTAGAAAACGAAGATGGAACATTTACCATTCCTAATTCAGCAGATGGCGGAAGTTGGGAAAGTTTCGATCCAAGAAAGCAGGTTAATGAATTTATAACATCAAACGATAACACCAACAGTTTAACAGCAGGATTGGGTAGAATGATGAAGTCGTGGAAAAGAAATACCTCATCTATGGTCTTTTCTTCCTACGAATTATTAGGCGATGTAATGGCATATATGGAAACAGAGTTTGCCCAAGGTGCTGAATATGATGATTATCACGAAGTTGTTAAAAACTTCTTTGATTATCTGAAACAAAATTGCAATGATGAGGACAGAAAAAGACATGTCAAAACAGCTTATGACAGAGCTATAAAAGCGATAGAGTTTATGGATAATGATAAACCAAAAGAAGCTTCTGAAGAATGGAGAAAAATATTTGGAGATAAATTTCCAAAAGTAAAGGAAAACCCTAAAAAAGAATCAGCTTACGCTGCACCTATTGTAAATCCAGTATCACCATGGAGCAAATTAAGCTAAACAAGGAAGATATTGATTTTTTAAGAAAGGAGTATCCTGAATTGGATTATAACGAGACTAATAATACAATTAGTGGGAACCTGTGTTTTTGCCGTTCGTACGATGAAAAAAAGATTTGTGGTAAATATGCTGTTGAATTTAAGTTAGAACATGGAGATAATAGTATTTTACCTAAGGTCAGAGAGACCAAGGGCAAAATACTAAATATTGCAAAGCGAAAAAACAAATTGAGGGCAGATGTGCATTTAAATTCTCATGATGGGGAACTATGCTTAATATTTCCTTTAAAGGAAAAGGAGTTTTACCCAAATGGTTTTGAATTAAAACGATTTCTGAATCACTTAGAAGAACATTTTTATTGGATTACATATTTTGACCGCTATAATGAAAAACCTTGGGAAGATGAACCACATAATGGAATGGAAGCATTAATTAAATCCGCAAAAGAAAACAAAGTTTATCGAAAAAATTTAAAAGCAGTACTTGAGAGCTTAGTGTATAGGAAATTAACCCGTTCGGAATTTAGGCATTATTTAAAAGAAAACAAATTATTATGAATCAACTTTTATCATCAACTACAAGACATTTTTTTGCTCAATGTGTGTTCATGGACAGTATTCATTATAAGGCATACAATAGATTTCAAAAAAAGCAAAACCTCTATAAAAACATTACAGCATGGATTTCAGGAAGCACTCTTGTTTTAATAATTCTAGAAGTAATAGTGTTTCAAGCATTCTCTGAAAAGGAAACATTAATTATAATTTTATCAGTTTTGTCATATGTTGGTTTAATTCTGACAGCTGTTAGCTTATTATTTTCGATGTTTCACAAAGAAGATATTTCTGAAATTAAAATCAATCATCGGTTAACAGCCGAAGCATACAAAGAATTAAGAGATTCATATTTATTACTGATAGAAGAAATTGCTAGTAATGATGGAAATTTGTCAGTATTAAGAAACAAATCCAAAGAATATCAAAAGCAGTATAGTAATATTGGAAAATATTCACCAACAACATCCTATGAAGATTATCAAGAAGCACAAAAAGGACTTGGATTGAAAGGAAATTCTGATGAGGAATATACATGGAGCGATGAAGAGATAAATCGTTTTTTACCAAAAAAATTAAGAATTTAAAAATTAGTAAGGATAATTTACTGTTTAATTTTATATTTTTGCGCTAATTACGTAATAATAAGGAATAGAGAAATGATACATTCACTTTCTATAAAGAACTATCTTTCGTTTAAAGATGAGGTAATATTTAGCTTCGAAGCATCAAAAGATTCTCATCTTGAAGAACATCATGTTGTAGAAGTAGCTAAGGGCGTACGATTATTAAAATTTGGAATAGTTTACGGATACAACGCATCCGGCAAATCAAACCTAATAAATGCTTTTGAATTCTTACACGATTTTTGGTTTAAAACAGTTGATAATAAGCATGATTCAGTAGGTGTAATTCCTTTTATGCTTGATAAAAACCATCGTAATAAACCAACTTCGTTTAAACTGGTTTTCTATATCAATGACCTTAGGCATGCATATTCTGTACAAATTTTTGATAACATTGTATTAAATGAACGATTGGAATATTATCCCGGAACACAACCGGCTGTTATTTTTGAAAGGAAAGATTCCGAAGGAATTTCAAAAATTGATTTTGGATATAAGATTAAAGTAGGTTCAGTTGCCAAAGATGAAATTTCAATTAAATGCCTTTCCAATATTTCATTGTTTGCAGCCTATAATCAAGTTAATGCTAAAATAAGAGAAATTGATTCTGTTATTGAATGGATGAACGAAAAAGTAATGCAAAGTATTGAACCCGGAACAAAATTACAGAATTACACAGAAAGCTTAGTTTTTGAAAATAATATTTTAAAAACTAAAGTGTTGGAATATTTACAAAGAGCTGATTTCAATATTTCTAACATAATTAGTGAAGTAACAGAAGAAGAAGTTCCTGAAGAACTGATTTTAAGAGCTAAAGAATTGGGAATTCCAATCGCGGAGATAGATAGATTAGAAAAGGAGCGTACCATTAAAATAACTAATACAGAGTTTGAACATTTAGTTATTAATGATAATGTAGAGGAAACTTATAATTTACCTATCGATTTACAATCAGCTGGAACAAAACGGATCTTTGGTTTATCGGGAGCTATTTTTCAAACTTTAAAAAGAGATGCTTTTTTACCTATTGATGAATTAGAAGCAAAACTTCATCCAAAACTAATAGAATATGTAATTGAGAAATTTCTAAGGGAATCAGATAATTCTCAATTATTGGTTACAACTCATTACGATAATCTTTTTGATGAAGATGATTTACTGAGAAAAGATAATTTCTGGTTTACAGAAAAAGGAGATGATGGTGCTACTAAACTTTATCCTTTAAGTAGTTTTAAAGGATTGGGTAGAATATCTTCATTACAAAAGGCGTATAAATTCGGTAAGTTTGGATCCATTCCAAATTTTGATTAGTCCGGAATATGAAGTTGAGAGAATCAATATATGTTATTGGTGAAGGATTGACGGAAAAATATTACTTCCAACATCTTAAAATATTAAAAGGTTATTCTTGTGTAATTCGCCCTCGATTTTTCTCAAGCAAAAACAGTATCTACTACCTTGAAAAAAGAACAAAAGAACTATTACTAGCAGATGTTACTGTTATATGTGCATTTGATTCAGATGTGTCGCAGAGAAATGAAGAGGAAAAAGCAAGGCTACAGAACTTTGTCAAAGAATTTAATTGCAATGATAAAGTAATAATATGTGACAGTTTACCATCTATTGAATTTTGGTTTTTACTTCATTTCAAATATACTAACAAGCATTTTCCTAATTATAATTCTATTAGAAATGAATTGAGGAACTTTATTCCAGACTATGATAAAACAGAGAAATTTCTAATTCAAGATAAATGGGTTAAAGCATTGGTAGAAAAACAAGAGAATGCAATTAAAAATGGGAAGACTTTAAAACCTAATTCTGGCTCCTATTCAAACATCTTTAAAGCAATAGAGATTCTTGAAAGTATAATTTAACCTATTAAAAGCCACTGCTCATCCGGATTTGAGCACCTGCCTTGCAGGTGGATAATCCGGTCATTAATAATTGTTGGATTTGCAATACTTTTCAAGTTATACCATTTTAAATAACAATAGGTATTAAACATATTCAGGGATTACAAATCCAATGTTATTTCTTTTCGGATTAGCCGACGCTTTATCCTTCGCCTAAATCCGAAAAAGCCCGACAAAAATATTTATCCTCCCAATATAAAGTTGAGAGTGTGAATGAAAGTTTTCATAGTATAAAAATGTTTTTTTAGAAAATAAGGATAACTCGTCATGGAGGCTTAATTTAAGCAATAATTAGTAGATCAGGATATTATTGAAAACTTATCTAATCAGCTCCTGTCTGCATATTGCCAATTCAGATTTTTTCTTATCTTTACAATCCAAATCACTTAATTATCAAACTCATGAAAAAGACTCTCAGCTTCTTTATTATTGTTTTTTTATTTTCCAATATGCTCTTATCTCAGGCATTGGTTTTTCAGAAATCTTATGATTTCAGTTACGATGATGCAGCTCACGATGTAATTGCAACAGCAGATAGCGGATTTATTCTGTTATGTGAAACCAGGAATGAAAATGATATTGGAAATATATTGCTAATTAAAACTGATGAAGACGGTGAAATGATATGGTCAAAAATCTATGGCGCTGATTCAAGTTGCCATGGTAAAAGAATCATTCAAACAATTGATGACAATTTTTTAATTGCGGGCTCTTATGGCTCTCAGGCATACTTGCTTAAAATAAACGCTGAAGGAGATTCGATATGGAGTCAAACATTCCCAAATGAATATGGAAGTTCTCTTAATGATGTTGTTGAATTGGATAATTCCGATTTACTTTTGATCCAGGTGGTTTTTCTTTTACCTTATTCTTCTAATATAATTTATGCTGATGCAATGGGAAATATTTATTGGACTATACCGGCTTCAGCAAATGAGTCAAAAGATATACACGTAGTTTCTGAGACAGAGTTTTATGTTGCAGGATTCAACGGAATAGTAAATTATACACATTATATATTAACTAAGTATGATATCCTTGGAAATGTAGTTTTGAATAAAGTATTTACATCTTTTAACGGGGTTAATTTATGCTCTGCAATTTCACAGGATGAAAATTTTTATATGGCAGGTATGCATGAAAATGCGAAATCCTATTATGCCAACATCATAAAGTCTGATTTGGAAGGTCAGTTACTCTGGGAAAATTCTTATTTTGAAATAGCCTGGAGTTCTGTAACATCTATATTGTCTGTAGAAAATAATAAAATTATTGCTTGTGGCGTGTTTAATGACGAACTTTTTATTTTGAGGATAAATGAACTGGGCGATTCAATTACAAGCATAAAATTCAATGAATACAATATGCAGCAGGGAAATGCCATGATTCTACTGGATGATCACCTTCTTATTGCCGGCTCTCATTTCAATTGGGGAGAAGGACGTGATGTTTACTTCTTAAAATTACATTTGGATACATTGTCAACAGGGATTGAATATCCAAGTGTAAAAAGTGAATCTGAGTTTGTATTTTTCCCTAACCCTGCTAAGAACAAGTTAAATGTTCAAATCCCTGCAAAATTTCACAATCAGGATGCTGAACTGGTGATCATGGACATGAAAGGCAATATTATTATCCGTAGTAAAAATAAAAAGGAAGGGAAAATGGAAATGGATATTTCAGACCTTAAGCACGGATTGTATTTCATTTCGGTATATAACTCCAACGGATTATTCATATCCGGAAAATTCATAAAACATTAGTTAGAAATTGCAAAGATCTTTCTGCTATCTTTCGTACCAATGAAAAATTATAATTTTATCCACCTATGGATTTAGAGAACCTCTTCTCCGCCAACTCCCGAAGAAAAGCAGATATTGCTGTTGCCGCTATTGGTAATAATCCTGAAATTTTTAAAAAGGTGCTGGACTTTGCTTTGGAATAAAGGGGAGTATATGCCATGAGATCAGCAAGGGTAATTAACCTGGTTGCTAATCTCCATCCTGAATTGATAAGGCCTCACTTGAAAGAACTGGTTATAAAATTGCCCACTTTTAAAACCGGCGGATTAAAACGATGCATGGTAAAAACCATTTCTGAACGGTCGTTTGATTTTGATGAAAATACACTTGGAATATTGGTGAACACCTGTTTCGAATGGGTGAATGATCCTTCGGAAGAGATCGCCATAAAGGCATATGCCATGGAAGTGCTTTATAGGGTTTCCCAATTTCATCCAGATATAAAACCCGAATTAATTGCCACCATAGAATACCTGTTGCCCGAAGCTTCATCCGGAATTAAAGTTAGAGGAAAGATGTATTTGAAGAAGCTTTATAAAGAGGTTGGAAGACGGAAGTTGGAAGAATGAAGTCAGAAGTTAGAATAGCGCCTTATTTCTCGATGATAACAAATTCTGTTCGTCTATTCAT
>JAIOTR010000487.1 GCA_021106665.1 Bacteroidales bacterium | reverse complement strand
GATCAGGTAATCTCTGTGCTTGTAATTTATATAGGTATCCCCTTTTCGCGGATTGTCTTGAATAGCCGATAGCACATGGTCAGACTGATTGAGAAAAATGATATCCTCAGCAGGAATGAGGTAAATGAGAATCCCGGCAAAAAGCAGCACCTTAGAGTCGCAATCGCCATATCCATCCAGTAAAAGTTTGGGTGGCGGACTGACGCCTCCGTAATGTTTATCTTTATCAGAATAGGTTGGAATTCCGTATGGAATATCCTGAACGAATCGTATGGCCATCTCAATGCGGTCGCGACGTGTATCCCGGCCATAATCTACCAGCGACTCAATTATCATTTTGGCAATGGGCTGACAAAAGCTTTCAGAATAATATTCCAAAACAGTACTTTTATCCACTTCAATCACGTTGTCGTTCAGCAGGAACAACCCTTCCTTCATCTCCTTCTTCCTGATCCTCAGATTATACTCTGTACCGACATAAGGCTCAAACAACCAAAGTGGAACACCAAACTTTACTATTCTGCTTTGGGTATAATCAATGGGCAAAGCAAACTGATAGTTTTGAAAATTATTGTAATGATCCTTAAAGGTATAGTCAATAATATAGTTTTCTTCATCCTGATTTGCTGAATACTTTACATAAGGGTTTTTTTCAGGTGTCTTTTGAGCTAAACTATAAAATGGAAATACTAAAAGCAGAAAAGTAAAATACGAGAATAAAAGTTTACCAATTCTGAATAACATAAGAAACTAAACGAAGAAAACTTCTGCTTATTTTATGAGGAATAAAGCAGTACCTGAATTACCTGGTAAGTATATCAGAGAGGAATTCCTTTTGGTTTATATTGTAGGTAACTCCCAGAGAAATAAACCAGTACTTGTCATTTTTCCAATTGACTTTTCCATCGAGTTTATCGCTACTGATCAATCTTGAGGAAGCTTCAAGCTCAATGTTAAATTTTTCACTGAGTTTATAATTGGCTCCAATTCCGAGGGGGAATATCAGGTCGGTAGCCGATTTTGATTTATCAGGATCTGTTCCATTAAAATTTTTATCGCCATCAATTACATCATATCCATATCCATTAACTACCTGCCCGTCGCCATTGCGCAATAAAACACGGTAGTTGATAAATCCTATTCCTGCAAAAGCATACGGCCTGATTGTTTCAAACCGGAAATTTCTGTTGAACCAGGTATTGAGAATAACCTGGAAGTTTAAACATCCTTCCTTGTATTTATTTTCAAAGGAATGGTCATTCTTTTCACCATTTAATGTACCGAAATTGAACTGTCCCTTAATTCCACCATTGATCATACCTGTTGATAAAACCTGTTTATTCAACGCAAAACCAAATTCACCAGGGAATGACATTACTTTAGAAACGTCCAAATCACCCCTGAAAATAGACAATCCGATCTGCGCCGTTACCGACCAGTTATCCTTTAAACCTGCAGGATTAATGGAGTAGTAGCGGCTCTCACCTTTGGGTACCATATTGCGCATCTTATGCTCCATTTTCCAATCGCTGGTTTCGAACCCAATCAAAGAGAAAATTATATTATTATTCTCAACATTATCCTTTATAACCACTTTGGCTTTTTCATCATCACGGATAAATTTATATGTGGCAGCAATTACGTGATTATTGGCCTGAGGATCATAGTCGGCTGTAATCAGGCTAAAGGCCTTTTTGATACCTTCTGTAAATGTGCTTTCACCCGCAAGATAAACAACTTCACTTGTGTGCAAAGTTTTTAATTCCTTCTCTGTAAACTGTATTTTCTTTGGGCTTACATCATAATTGCTGGTAAAAACAAGAATTGAAACTATATATGTATCATCAACCCGTTCCCTATTGTTCAATAATAATTTGAAAGAGCGCTTGTACTTATTCAGTCTTTTTTGATCGAAATAAACATCTGCTGCATCAATAACAAGAACGATTTTACTTTTCATCCTTGTATCAATATCCGTTGGTATTAAAGATGCCGGTATTGAATCCTCCTGTACAGTGGTTATTTCTTCTTCAACAACTATGTCTTCCGAAACTTGTATATCTTCCTCAATTTGTTCGTCTTCAGTTACAGCTACGACTATTTCTTCAGGTATTTCAATGGGGGTTTCTTCTGGTTTCTGTACATCCTCAAGGAAAGTTTGATCCCCAACGGCTGGCTTATCCTTAACTACCGGTGCAACTACAACGATAGGAATTTCTGCAACAACTGATTTCTCCTCCTTCACTTCTATGTCTTCCGACACTTGTATTTCTTCATCAAATTGTTGTTCTTCAGGTATCTCAGCAAAAATGATCTTTTCAGGGATCACCACAGGTTTAAGTTTTGTAGTATCATTTCTTATAATAATCCCTGATCGTTCGGTACCTATATATAATTTTCTATTAAAATAATTGAAGCATGTTATTTCATCATCAGGAACCGATGAATTTTGAAAATCAAATATTTCCCATGTTTCATCATTATATACATGTATTCCGCCAATGTATGTACCAATCCACTTATTGTTGTCACTGTCGATCATTATCGGCCTGATGTTGTCATCCTGCAAATCAGAATTTTTGCTATTGTAAATAATCCAAAACACATCATTAAAAACAGAAATACCTCCTCCGCCTGTTCCGATCCATTTATTGTTTTCTTCATCAACGGCTATTGAATAAATGTAATCACTGGGTATATTTGAATTCCGTTCCGTATAAACATTCCAATTTGTACCATCGTATGAGGCTATGCCACCGCCCTGCGTTCCTAACCATAAAATATCATAAATATCTTTTGTAATTGTTACCACCTTGTTTGAAAGCAGGGGCGTATTTTCATCATTATATATGGTCCAGTTCTCACCGTCAAACTCTGCCAGACCACCAAAATATGTTCCCACCCATACAGTTCCATTATTATCGCAATAAACCGACATGACCACATTGGAAGGTAATCCAGAAGTTGAAGTTTTATAAATAGTCCAGGTTTCATCATCAAAACTTGCTAATCCTCCACCATCCGTACCGATCCATTTAACATTGTTATTATCAATGGCTATTGCATTAATATAGTTGTGAGGGAGTTCAGAATTGGATGTATTATAGATGGTCCATTTCTCACCATCTAAAACTGCCAGTCCGCCCATATATGTCCCAACCCACATTGCACCAGCAGAATCCAAGGTAATGCACTTGATCGTTTCGTTGGGCAATTCTGAATTGTAAATATCAACTATTTCCCAGACTTGATCCTGTGCAAAAACAAAGTTAGTTATAACAGTTAAGAATATTAGAAGATTTCTAATCATGTGAAACTGTAGTTATTTTCATACATACACCTACTACGAATATTGCTGATTTTTAGTTACCAAAATGGGAAATAAAATGCTAAATGAGAAAATTGTTGAATTTGTAAAAGAAAATATAAAAGTATGACCCCTACATTTAAGGAGTTTAGTGCAAATTTTAAATTAGCTGTAGGATGAAAATTATTTAAATTCAGAAAGAGCTATCTAAATAACGCTTTAAAGAAATTTGAAATAATATTTAATGATCAGGATTAATCCTATTAATTTATAAGGATTTTTATAGTTTTTGTCGTATTGCCAAAATACAATTTTCCAATATATATGCCCTTGTGCATTTTTAGCCCTGATGAATTGGTTCCATTCCACTTAATTGAATGCAATCCTTTTTCCTGATTTTCTAATGAAACCAATATTTTTACCTTTTCACCATTCATTTTATAAACCTCGAAGGATACATCAAAACTTTGATCCAGATAATATGTGACGGTAGTAAATTCAGAAAATGGATTCGGTGAAACCATTAATTCTGCTCCTTTTATATAATTCTGAATATTTACAGTTGAATCAGCAGTTATGTAGTCAACTTTAGTAGCCGTGTCACTTGTAGCATTATTACTAACAAATAAAGTAACTGTAAATAATCCTATTTCGGTATAGGTATATATTGGATTCTGATCATAAGAATCAGCAATACCATCATTATCAAAATCCCATTCCCAATTGGTAACATTACCAGAAGTTAAATCCATAAAACTAACATCAAATGGAATATAACCAAATGTTGTGTCAGCGATAAAATCAGCTATTAAGGGTGTTATACTGTTTATACCACCGGAATAACAATATAATTTCCCGTCCCTTCCACCTGCAACCATTTCCATTGAACCGTCACCTGTTATATCAGGAATAGCCCCGATTCCATCTACTGCTTCACCAAAACTAAAGGAATGGATGGTTTCGCCTGTTGTCCCATCAAGAAAATAACAATAGTTTGAGCCATAGAGTGTCCCAACAACAACATCATTGATTCCGTCACCATTAACATCTTCAATTCTATCAATATTCCAGCTTTGGTCGGCAAGTGTAGCAGACCACACAAAACCGCCGGTCTGCCCATCGATCATCACTGCCAATGGACCACTTTTAGCAACTGCAATATCCATCACTCCATCACCATTAACATCATCCATTTTTTCAAATCGCAATACAATTTTATATGACCCTACAGATCCGTTATTAAATGAACTGCCATTAACCGGATCAATGAAATAGTAGTTGCCATGGGAATCTCCTGCAATGACATCCAATACATCATCCGAATTGATATCCTCCAGTTGTTCCAGTGCCCAAATGGCAGTTCCATCTGTTGTAAAAGTCCACTCAATAGAACCATTATCACCATTGATCCCATGCACTTTACCTTCAGATTCATTACTATTGGAAGCTCCGCCTATCGCATCAGGCAATCCATCACCGGTAAAATCTTCCACGCCGATAACAGAAAAATTAGGACCATCAGTAAAGGTAACCCAAATGGCATCCCCTGTTATTCCATCGATACAAAATATTCTTCTTGAACCGGTAGCCGAACCACCACTTGCACCCAAAACATCACTATAACCATCATTATTGTAGTCAATCCCCGTCCATACCTGGTATAACCAACCGCCATCACCGAATTGGTATGTATCATAGATCCAAATCAGTTCTCCTGTTTTTCCGGAAAGTGCTTTAACGGCTCTCACTCCTCCTGTTAAACCCGCAATTACATCATCATAACCATCTCCGTTAATATCTTCAATGATGGTAATATCATTCTGGTTCCATACATCGCCGGCTTCGTTCTCCCATAATATATCTCCCAATCCGGAGGAATTCCCATTAAAGCAACGGATAAAATTATCCTCAGATCCAACGATCACATCATCCACTCCATCTCCGCTGATATCAGGTATTGACGTAATTGCTTTGACACTATTATCCCAACCTGTATTTATTGTATATCCCCACAAATTGTCACCGATAGGATAGTCATCTTCAACTCCGCTACCTGTTAAACTTATCTGGATATTTCCCTGTGTGACATCGTTATGGGTTATTTCAGCAATAGCAGAAAATGTAATTGCATCATCCGGATGAAACCAAATACCTATAAAGGCACTCTCTAAAACATTAACAAATATTGGAAAGGTGGTATTGTCATCTAAATAAAAATGTTCGTCATCAATAGTAATATCAGTAACTTCCAGTTGTTGACTTCCATCATTGTGAATCTCCACTAACCACCTGGTTGTTGCATTCATCCTGATATTATTATAATTATGTGATGTAATGGGTACGCTAATATGCGGTCCATCATATACGGCTTCACCTTCCAGTTGTACTTCAATTTCAGGGGTTACAGGATCAGTTGACTCAATGGTCACTATAGTATTTAATGTTCCAATTTCGGTTGGTTTAAAAATGAAAGGAATATCCAGCGAGCCGCCCGGAGTAATTGTCTGTGGAAAAG
>JAIOTR010000005.1 GCA_021106665.1 Bacteroidales bacterium | reverse complement strand
TAAATATCATTCATTTATTCACAAAAATTTTACCGGGAAGTTTTGAGGTAACTAAATTAATTTTATTAACCTTAAAACTTTTAAAATGAAGAAAAATTACTTTTTGGCGGCAATGTTTTCGCTGGTGTTTTCAGTTAGTCTGATAGCACAAACTTACGTTAAACAGGTTATCATCGGTAATGGTGGTATTTATGGGAACCCTGATGATCATGTAACTGTGGCGTCATACAATCCTGATGACCAAACAACAACGGCCTTCGGTGATATCCTGCGGGAATCTATCCAGGATTTAATTATCCACAACAATTATGTTTATGTTACTGCTGAAGATTCAATTTGTAAATTCGATATTGATTCTTATCAAAAAGTAGTATCTGTTTTTGAGAGTAACCTCCACCGCTTATTTTACCATGAAGGATTTTTGTTTGTCAGTCGCCGTAGTGATATTAACGGCGCTCCGGCTGATGGTATTTATCTGAAAATTTATAATGCAGAAAATTTGGCACTTGTTGCTGCTATTGAAGGAATTTCTTCTGATGCTTCAGGAATTATTGTTGCACAAGATACAGCTTATGTGGCAGTACCGGGCGACTGGCAGGCAACGGAAGGGAAATTTGCTGTTATAGATTTAGGAACCTATAGCCTTGAACGTGAAATGAATTTTGGGACAGAAGCCGTTGGTATTTATGACCTGTTTACAGACGGAGAAAAAATTTTTACAGTCAATAAATCTCCGTACATGGCTACAACAGGATCTATTACAACTTATAATGTGGAATCAGCATCATTTTCTACAAATGTTATTAATCATGTTGTAGGGAAAGGGGTTTCATTAGAAGGTAACATATTATATTTGGGATTGGATTATGGTATCGGTTCATATGACGTTGTTTCAAACCAGGTTCTGCAAAACACCATTGTTCCTGATCCCGGTTCATCAACTTATATCTATATTGCCGATGCTGCCTTCGATAATATCAACCAATTGTTTTATGTAACAATAACCGACTATTTTTCAATGGGTGAAGGAAAAATATTTGATATGGGCGGCAATGAGACCGGGACTTTTGAAGCTGATGTGTCAGCTGAAGCAATTGATTTTGATTACAGGATAAATGATTTTGTTTACACTAATCCGGTATCAAATATTAAAGTTTTTCCAAACCCTTTTTCAAATGAAATTCAAATTCATGGTGGCTCTTTTTCAGATTTAAAAGTGCGTAATCTTCAGGGGCAAACAGTATATGAAAAAATGAATGGTGATAGTTTTGATAATAAAATCAACCTTTCGAATTTAAAGGATGGAATTTATTTTCTTGAATTAAATATAAATAATAATGTACTTGTAAAGAAGATTGTCAAGAAGTGATTTGACTTCTGACTTCTTATATTTATATATGAATTTTTTGTAATTTTATTTGTACTGAATTATTAAACTTGATATCATACTATCGTAATCTGGAACTTCCGGTAATTGATGGCAGGGAAATAAAAATTAAAATCATATAAAACGGCTTTAGATTATGACAAAAGAAACAGCAATAAAACTTTTTGAGCAAAAACAAATTCGTACTCATTGGAATGCCGAAGAAGAAAAATGGTATTTTTCCATAATTGATGCGATTGAGATTTTAACAGACAGCCCCCGCCCAAGAAAATACTGGAATGCCCTAAAAACAAAGCTTATAGCAGAAGGAAGTGAACTGTCCCATAATTTGGGACGTTTGAAAATGTTATCTGCCGACGGTAAAATGCGCTTTACCGATGTGGCTGATACCGAGCAATTGTTACGTTTAATTCAATCTGTTCCTTCAAAGAAAGCTGAACCTTTTAAACAATGGTTGGCACGAGTAGGAAGCGAAAGAATTGATGAAATAGAAGACCCTGAATTAGCCTTTGAACGCGCAATGGAAACTTATCTAAAAAAGGGGTATAGCAAAAATTGGATTAATCAACGCTTAAAAAGTATAGAAATCAGAAAGGAACTTACTGATGAGTGGGATGAACGGAGTGTAAAAAAAGGTTTGGAATATGCAATTCTTACAAATGAAATAACTGAGGCATGGAGCGGTTTTACAACAAAAGAGTATAAGGCTTTCAAAAGTCTGAAAAAGGAAAATCTCAGAGACAATATGACAAATTTGGAATTGGTGTTTAATATGTTGGCAGAAGTATCAACTACCGAAATATCAAAAGAAAAAGAACCAAGAAGTTTTCAAGAAAACAAAGAGGTTGCAAGAAAAGGTGGTAAAGTGGCAAATGCCGCCCGCATCCAACTTGAAAAAACTACAAGGAAAAAAGTTATCAGCAAAAAGAATGCAAAATCATTAAATCCTCCGGCTAATAAAAAATTAGACAAATAATATGATCAAATCTGTAAGTTTCCTTTTGTTTTTTTTATTTTCCTTCGTAATAAATTATGCCCAATATCCGCCACCGGCAGGACAGGAGGGAACTACAGCAATCCATAAAGACAGTTCTGCTTTTGTAGGTTGGGCTGTTGGTTGTGCCGTGGAACGCGGGTTTATGGATATATCCAATCCTGAGCTAGGCCAGGTAAGTGCGGGAGATGAAACCCTTGCTATTGGCCAGGCTGATGGCCAGATTATATCTTTGGGTGATGGGGGCGTAGCTTTGCTCCATTTTGACCAGCCATTGAGAGATGGGACAGGTCCCGATTTTGCTGTTTTTGAAAATGGATTATCAGATGATTTCCTTGAGTTGGCTTTTGTTGAAGTAAGTTCTGATGGTGTTAATTTTTTTAGGTTTGATGCTATTTCATTAACTCAAACCAACACCCAGGTTGGGACTTTCGGATTACTTGATGCCACTAAATTACATTATTTGGCCGGCAAATATAGGTTAGAATATGGATTTCCTTTTGATATTGAACATATTGAAGACAATCCACTATTGGATAAAGACAGTATTGTACAAGTTCGTATTATTGATGTCGTGGGTTGTATTCAGGATGAATACACAACTTATGATTCTCAGGGAAATAAGATAAACGATCCCTGGCCAACCCCTTTTGAATCAGGTGGCTTTGATCTTGATGCTGTTGGCGTAATTCATGATGCATCTACTTCATATGTTAACGAAAATATTATCAGTGAAACAATGGTTTATCCTAATCCGGCCAGGAACTATATATATATTGAATTCACCGGGGAAGTGAATATTTCTGATATTGAATTGTATAATGATTTTGGAAATCTTGTGGAGATATCCACTTCTGATATCCAGGATCAGGGCCAGGGAATATTTATTTTCAATATCTCGTTTATTTCTTCAGGTTTATATTTGATCAGGTTAAGATCAGGAGATCATTTTTTTTCAGAAAAATTTCTTAAGCTATGACCCGATGGCTGATATTGGTTGTTTTTTGTATCCTTATCGGTTCAGTTAGAGGCCAAACTCCGGAAAGCGATTCTGTAGTCAAGTTATCTGGAATTGAAATTTCGGCAGAACGACTTGAACAATTTTCACCCGGACAAAAGGTTCAAAAGATCGACAGTCTTACATTGACCTTAAATCAAAACCTGAACCTCAGTGAAATTTTATCCAGAAATACTACTATCCAGTTAAAGAATTATAATTACAACGGACTAAGCTTGATCTCTTTCAGGGGTACATCTGCAAATCATACAGGAATATACTGGAGTGGATTTCAGATCAATCCTGCCAGTACATCTCAGGTTGACCTGGCCCTGATCCCATCAATTTTGTTCAATGATATTTCTGTTGTGTATGGTGGCTCAAGCTCTTTACTTGGGAGTGGAAATATTGGAGGAAGTATCCATCTAAACAATAATCCCGAATTTGCCGAATCATTGACAGGAAATATAAGCCTTGCAAATGGTTCTTTTGGAGAATACAATGCCAATGGCGTTTTTAAATTTTCTAACAATAAATGGTATTCAAAAACCGGTGTTACTTTTAAAACAGCTAATAATAATTTCACATATGAAAATTTGAAAGGGGAATCGGTCAGGCAGCAAAATGCCTCATTCTACAATTATGGATTAACACAGGACGTTTACAGGAATTTCAGTGAAAATACCATATTAGGTCTGTCACTTTGGTACCAGGAAAACAATCGTGAAATACCTGCTACGATAACAAGCAAACCGAGCGATGCTTCCCAGTTAGATAAATCTCTCAGGGTGGCAATTAATTTTAGGAAATATTTCAAAAGGGGGCAGCTGAACTTTAAATCGGCTTTATTGGATGATTACCTGCATTACAAAGATCCCGATTCAATTTCCAGTATTGCTATAGATTCAAAGATAACCAGTCTTAAATTGCTAAGCGAGCTTAATTATAAATACCAGGTTTTGGAAGGATTTGTTTTAAGTATGGGAGCAAATTATTCATATGAGGAGGGGACCTCGGATAATTATGCGAACACTGTTGTTCAGCGTAATGCTTCTGTTTATACATCATGGTTACAAAAATTACCGGTTCCCGGTTGGAACTTGAATGTAAATCTCCGTCAGGATTATTACAATGATTTTAAAAGTCCGTTTTTGTATGCCGTTAGTTTTGAAGGGAAAATATGGAAATGGTTTAGCGGAAAATTGAACTTCTCAAAAAATTTCAGAATTCCCACTTTTCACGACAGGTATTGGGAGCCAGGTGGTAACCTCCATCTAAAACCGGAAGATTCAAAAAATGCAGAAGCAACATTGGTTGTAGAAGCAGGGAAGAAATTAAGGGCGAAATTCCTCTTTACAGGATATAGCTCAAAAGTCAATAATTGGATATTATGGGTTCCTGATGGTATAATATGGTCTCCTCAAAATGTTCAGAAAGTTTGGGCCAGAGGATTAGAGTTTGATGGAGGTATAACCTTTACATGGCTGAAAATAAACACGAAGATCAATGGCGGATATACTTTTGCCCGGTCGACCAATGAAATTAAACAGGGACCCAATGATGACTCCTATCAAAAGCAACTATTGTATGTTCCGGAGCATAAGTTTTATTTCAATACTTCATTTGCTCTCCAGGGATTTGTCCTGAATTATAATCAGTCATACACCGGGCTTAGATATACAACATTGGACAACAATGAATTTTTACCTGCTTATGTTTTAGGAAATATCACCTTACGAAAGGATTTTAAAGTTTCCAGTCATATGTTAGGATTACAGTTTGATATTAATAATATTTGGAACGAAGATTATCAGGCAGTTCTATATTATCCAATGCCTGGTCGATCATATAAAATTACTGTTAACTTTTTATTCAATAAAGTAAAATAATAATGAAATCAATTAGGAAAAATTCAATTTTAATTTTAGGTTTATTATTATTAGGATCATGGGTAATTATTTCATGTGATAAAGAAGAAGATGAGCCACCTCCACCTGATTCGTCCGGTTATTCGGAAGGTGTATTCATAGTTAATGAAGGACCGTTTCAAACAGGAACAGGAACAGTAACCTACCTCAGCCGCGATGGGTCAGGAATTGAGGATCATATATTTCAAAAAGCAAATAATTTAATTCCATTAGGAAATATTGTCCAATCGATGACCCTAATTGAAGATAAAGTTTATATCGCCGTAAACAATGCCAATAAAATTGAAATCGTCAGCCTGAAAACATTCCAATCGGTTCAGACGCTAGAAAATATAACTTCTCCAAGGTATATTGCTTTTGAT